>NZ_JBHFLL010000109.1:0-10369 GCF_041928595.1 Microcystis sp. BLCC-F209 | reverse complement strand
AACCCTTATAGAGAAAGACATTGGACGATTTTTGTCAATTGTTTTTGATCTAGAGCGAGCTAATCAGTTAAATCTTTTGCCAGATAAGGATTTAGTCGATTTATGCCCCCCTATCGAACCATAACAAGTAACGAAGAGCCGTAAGCATTTAATCAATTTATCCTCCCCATTCCAGAGTAATTTTTAAATTTCCCTTTCCTTCACCTTCCACAATTAAAGCGGTTAGTTTACCGGATTTTACCCTGACTTCTACCCCAAATTCTACGGTAGCCTTTTTGGGCTGCACTTTACTTATCGTAGCAGCGATCGATTCAGTAACTGCCTCAATTGTATCAGCCACACTTTGAAAGTCAAATATTTGATCGGATACTTCCCGTTCACCACCGAAACTTCTCGCTTCCACTAACATGGTGACATTTTCTTTAACTTTAACTGAAATAATCTCAGATCTAGATTCTGGCATAAGGCTCCTCCAATGACCCGTTTATGGTTTTCTCGATTGGTTCTCGGACAAACTTATAGCGGAAGTAAAAAGGCTTATATATATTTCGGCACGGATTCCCATTATACTAGAAAGTATAGGTCAAATCGAGGGATTTTGTCAAGTCTTTTTTGCCATTAATCTATATAATTGTCGGGCTGCTCACCAGTCATTGTCCTGAAAAAAATTATGCCCCAGTTTGTTAAACAAGCATATATGCAGCGGTCAACCGAGACAGCACAGGAGCCTCTCTTATTCTTTGTGTGATCAGTTTAACTTAAGTAGGTAGGCACAATTATTTGTAGGATGGGTTAGCGGTAGCGTAACCCATGCGGGCGTTGGGTTTCATGCTTCAACCCAACCTACGTTCATTTTATATTTAATTCCACCCACCTACTTATATAGAACCGATCAATCTTTGTGTCCTTTGTGTCTTTGTGGTTCGTTCCAGTCGCTCGCTGGCGGGAATATATCTTATAAAATACATTTTACCCACCAAACCCAAGAGAGCCGACAGGAGACAAAAACGAGTTATTGGACAGAAAGAGGCGATGGGATGTTATTATTTAAAGCCGATTCCCCGGAAGCAGCCGAATTGATCATCGGGCAGCATCCCCTGGCGAATAGTAGTGGAATAGGCTATTAAAGGAGTGAACCCTGTGCAAATATTCACAACAATCCCCGGTTTACGCACTTTTTTGGCTGATTATCGCCATGATCACAGTATTGCCCTCGTGCCAACCATGGGCGCTCTCCATAAAGGTCATGCTAGTCTAATTCGACGCGCAGTGACGGAAGCGGAGGTAACTGTGGTCAGTATTTTTGTTAATCCTCTACAATTTGGCCCCACAGAGGATTTTTCTCGCTATCCCCGCAGCCTTGACAGCGATCGCCAATTGTGTGAATCCTTGGGAGTTGCTGCTATTTTTGCTCCCAGTGCGGAAACTTTAGGAATTGGTAATTCTGAGGAGATAACCGCAGTTGTTCCCCCGATTTCTCTGACTAGCGGGTTATGTGGTGCTTTTCGTCCTGGACATTTTCAGGGAGTAGCCACAATTGTCACCAGGTTATTTAATATAATTGCACCGACGATCGCCTATTTTGGCGAAAAGGATGCCCAACAGTTAGCGATTATCCGGCAATTAGTCAGGGATTTAAATTTAGCGATCGAGATTCGCGCTTGTGCTACAGTGCGAGAAACATCGGGATTAGCAGTTAGTTCTCGCAATCAGTATCTATCGGCCACAGAAAGGGAAAAAGCGACAATTATCGCCCAAAGTTTGCAATTAGCCCTCGAAAGTTTTCGTTTAGGGGAAAGACAAAGGGAAAAACTACTGGCTATTGTCCAAAAAAATCTCGACAGAGTACCAGAATTTCGCCCTCAGTATCTGGATTTAGTCCATCCCCAGAGTTTACAACCGATCGAGCAGATCGAGACAGGGGGCTTATTAGCGATCGCTGGATCGATCGGTCAAACCCGTTTAATTGATAATATTATCTTGCGTCAACGTCGGGCAGTTATCGCTATTGATGGACCGGCTGGAGCAGGAAAATCGACGGTAACGCGCTTAGTAGCCGAAAAATTGGGGTTAACTTATCTCGATACCGGTGCGATGTATCGCGCGGTGACATGGTTGGTGGTGAATTCTGGTCTGGATTTGTCCGCAGAAGCGGCCATCGCCGAGTTATTATCTTTAGCGAAGATAGAAATAATCCCCGCCGATAGCCCCGAAAATGTGACTATAGTGAAGATTAATGGGCAGGATGTGACTTTAGAGATTCGCTCTCCCGCAATTACCTCGCAAGTGTCCAGAATTGCCGCTCAAAAAGCGGTGCGACAGCAGTTAGTCACCCTGCAAAGACAGATGGGAATGTCGGGGGGAATAGTTGTGGAAGGTCGGGATATTGGTACTAATGTTTTCCCAGAAGCGGAATTAAAGATTTTCTTGACAGCGACACCCGAAGAAAGAGCCAGAAGGAGATTAAAAGACTTAGAAGCGCAGGGAAATGGTGGGATTAGTCTCGCAGAATTAACCCAAGAGATTGAAAAAAGGGATTATTTGGATAGTAATCGCTCCCTAGCACCCCTGCGAAAAGCCGCAGATGCGATCGAAGTTAATACCGATCATCTCACTATTACAGAAGTCACGGAAAAAATCATTGCTCTTTATCATCAAGGAGAAGAAAATCAATGGAGAAGCCTCTAGTTTTTTTAGATACTGATGTTTTGATTTCTTATCTACGAGGAGATCTTGCCAGTGTGCATTTATTTGATCGAGAAATACTCGATCGCGTTTGTCTTGCTATTAATGCGATCGTTTTACAAGAGTTATTATTTTTGGCAGAAGTTCGTAATCATCCTGAAATAGTCGATCGGATTCAAGAAAAGGTGACTATCTTGGATTTTGATTTAGTAAAACTTGATCAATATTGGCAAAATGCTAGAGATATTCGCAATATTTTGGTACACTCGAATGATGTTTTAATTTTAAGTAGTGCCGCTAATTGTGATTATTTAGTTACCTATGATCAAAAACTTAAAAAAGCCTCTAGTTATCTATATAACTCTAAACCGATGGTAGTAACACCTGAAGAATTATTAGAGGTTATCGATCAAAAAAATATAGTCCCTTCTAGCCTCTCTTGCCAAGGATATAAATCCTCAAATTTCCCCTTAAACAAGGTGATTTAGGGAGATATTTATGAAGTTAAATTATCTGAATTTATCATCTATCTGTTTAACGGTAATTTCCTTGATAATTCTTGGCAGTCCAGCTATATCTTTAGCCGATCACAGATCACCAATAACTTTAGCTTCTAGGGATTTATCAACCCAGCAACAGGGAAAAAAAATTATTCTTAATGGTCGTTCTTTGCCCGTTTCTTGGCGACAGTGGACAGCAGCAAATAGTACCAGAATCGCCATGGGTGACACGGGAGCAAGACAATTATTTGGCATGGATTTTCTTAGCACAAATGATCCAAAAAAGCAACCGATAAGCTGGTTTAATTTACAAACTTTATCGGCTAATTTAATCGACTCTGATCGCTGGCTGGATGTTACGGATATTTTACTAACAATGG
The DNA here is from genome assembly GCF_041928595.1 of Microcystis sp. BLCC-F209. Lineage (NCBI taxonomy): Bacteria > Bacillati > Cyanobacteriota > Cyanophyceae > Chroococcales > Microcystaceae > Microcystis > Microcystis sp. BLCC-F209. Next base: position 6,804 of record NZ_JBHFLL010000109.1, on the reverse strand, counting down.
GGGCAACAACCACAATTAATGGCGATAGTTTAACTATTAACTTTCCTGCTGCCCAGATGCAAGATATTCAGCTAGAAAATTATGGAGCAGTACAACGGATTATTATTCAACTCGATCGCCCGACCTTTTGGCAAGTTAGTCAGGCAAAAAATCAAGCAGTGATTACCCTAGAAGGAAATGCCCAGCAATCGCTTATCTCTAAGTTTCAACCCCAAACTATCAGCAACAGTAATCAAAATAACGATGAAGATGATCTAGGCAACTCCAATAATAACTTACCCACTCAGATCACTTCCTTAGAAAATAATGGGGTGATCAGTCGTTTAAAAATTAACCTTCCCACTGCCTACGGATTACAGATCAGCAGTGTGGATAATCCTCCCCGAATTATCATTGATTCTCGTCCCGATGCTATGGATGAAAAGCGCATTGTTTGGCAACCAGGGTTAATCTGGAATCAAAAATATATCCAGTTAGACAAAGATTGGTTTCCCGTGACTTGGTTAGAAATCGATCCTAGAAATCCTCAGATAACTATTAAACCAATTACCGCTAATTCCACCTCAATGCGCGGCACTAATCCCCTGATCACGATTAATAGCGAAAGTAATGCGGTAGCGATGATTAATGGCGGCTTTTTTAATCGTAATAATCAGTTACCTTTGGGAGCAATTCGTGTGGATGGCAAATGGTTATCTGGACCAATTTTAAACCGAGGAGCGATCGCATGGGATAATCGTGGTAAAATCAGGATCGATCGCCTTAGTTTAGAGGAAACTCTCATTACTGCCACCGGACAACGTTTTCCCCTAACCCATTTAAATAGTGCCTTTGTAGCAGCCGGCTGCAGTCGTTATACTCGCGATTGGGGAAGTAATTATCATCCCCTCACCGAGCGGGAAACCGGGTTAGTCGTGCAAGGCGATCGCATAACGGAGAAATTAAATAATCTTTTGCCACAGGATAGTATAGACATACCGGAAAATGGCTATTTAGTCATCTGCCGAAAGACAGATATTAATTTAAAGATTGGTGAGACAGTCAACCTCGATAGCGTCACCCTACCGAGAGATTTTGCTGATTATCCCCAGATTTTAGGTGCTGGCCCCCTATTATTGCAGAATGGACGCATAGTTTTAGATGGAAATGCCGAAAAATTTAGTCCGGCATTCCAAAATCAACAAGCTTCCCGCAGTGCGATCGCAGTTAGCCAAGAAGGAAAAATTCTGCTAGTTGCTATCCATAATCGTGTCGGGGGAAGGGGGGCAACTTTAGGCGAATTAGCCCGAATTTTGCTGTTAATGGCGGCAAAGGACGGTTTAAACCTAGATGGGGGTAGTTCGACTGGGATAGCCTTGGCGGGTTATCTGCTCGATCGCTCTGCCGTTACCGCCGCAAAAGTCCATAATGGAATAGGGATATTTTTATCCCCGTCTCCTTGAAAAGTGTGAAAACAATGGATAATAGCGACTGGATTAAACAACTGCTGCTGATGGGTATTGGTACTACTTCCATGGTGGCAGAAAAGATCAAAGAAGTGAGCGATGAATTAGTAAAAGACGGTAAAATCAATTCCGATCAGGCTAAAAACTTTGTCGATGATCTGATGACACAGATGAAGTCTGAACAAGGGAGCTTCGAGAATAACTTAGAACGCTATATCCGCAATATCTTGCAGGATTTAGGGGTTCCCCGACAATCGGAAATGGACGAACTGCGGGGAAGGATTGATAGATTAGAACGGCAGGTGAGAGACTTAGAGAATAAACTCTGGCGTTAGGGAACTATGAAATCAATGCGCGAAATCTTGCTCAGTTTTGCTATCATTGCGGTTTGTGGCTTATTTTTAATCGTTGCTTCACTCTTTGGTGGAGGGGAAAAAGCCAATGCGATCGCCGCAGAAATCGATCCACCCGCTATCACTCAAACTATTAATAAGGAAATCATCTCCATGGATTTAGATCAAGCAGTTACCACCGATTCGGGACTAAAATACATCGATATCGTGGAAGGAACTGGAGAAAGTCCCCAAAAAGGTCAAAAAGTGACTGTTCACTACACGGGAACCCTGACAGACGGCAAAAAATTCGATAGTTCCAAGGATCGCAATCAACCTTTTACCTTTACCATTGGAGTGGGTCAAGTGATCAAAGGATGGGATGAGGGAGTCGCATCGATGAAAGTCGGTGGGCAGCGTACCTTAATTATCCCCCCAGAATTGGGTTATGGTGCGCGGGGTGCCGGTGGGGTAATTCCTCCCAACGCGACTTTACTTTTCGATGTGGAACTGTTGGGAGTTAAATAGGTTTTTCCTCTGATTTTTCACCTCTACCCGCATCTCTTCTGAATGCGGGTTTTTTGACGTATTGCTGGAAGATAAAGGCCAAATCATACCATTTTTCTTTATTCGTGGCAGACATTCTACTCCTTTCTTGCCCCCCGATGTCGGGGGGGTAGGGGGCAAGGGTTGAGGGAAATTAACCATCTCTGCCATTACTTTAGAAAAATGGTATCAGGAAGATTTAGTAAATTCGAGACCGTTTTCGCTACCGTAACGTTCCATGAAACGCATAAAACGATCCCACTCTGCGGGAGAATTAAAAATAACCGTAGCTTTGATCGCCATGGGTTTACCGTTGATGAATTTGCCTTCTACTTTCGTGGTGACGATTTCTCCTTCCTCATCGATAAGATACATCCCCGTTATTTCCTCGGTTTGTTGATCTCCCAGGATAGTCGGTTGCTCAAAATAAAATTCTGCCGATCCCTTCTCTCCCGTTTTAGTGCGACTTAAGCGGATATTGGGAACAACCGGTTCTTTTAGTCCCCTGGAAAACTGAATTTCTGCCATTACTTTTCTTTATCCTTCTCATAAAATAGACATTTCTAGATCATCTCACACCAAGTCGCAAGTAAAAAGCAGATGGGACAGCATAAGCTCAAAATATCAATACCAATACCATTTAGCCCTATTCGTGGCAGGCCTATCCATTGGTGACATCTTTCTTAACATAAAATTTGACAAAAAGACAAAAGTGTGCAATGTGGCTCAAGTTGGTTCTCTGGGAGAACTAATTTGAGCGAATAGTTCTGGCGTTCTAGTGGGTCGTTAATTTCCATGCCCTCTATAATACAGCCCCTGTCAGGGTTCTGTCCCTTCGCAATTAAAACTTTTGGTTGCGCTGACTAATGATACTAAATCCTGTGGAAAAGGTATAGGAGAGTGGGGAGCGCCGGAGCAGGGAGCGGGTTTTTAAAGTTCGATTGGGAGTTAATCATATTATTAAAAACAGATTTGGTGTTAAGTACCTAAGCAAAATTAATTACACATCTAAGCCGTCAGCCGAACGCTTTTTCAGTGACCAGTAAACAATGAACTGAAAACTCAAATCTGATCCCTGATGGCTGTCTCCCATCTCCTGTCTCCTGTCTCCTATCTCGACTAAGAAATTAATTTTGCACGACTACTTACCTGTGCCTTAGCTTACTTGTGTCTTTAAATACTTCCTTGACTGCTTGAAATCACACAAATATTTATATAAAGGCTATACCATCATAATCGAAGTAAATTACATTGTTGCCATTGCTTACCGCCTCTCATCGAGACTGTGTTGAGATTTGTCGAAGCTAATGGCAAAGGTGATCTTTTATGTCCAATTTTTTTAAGATGTGTTAGCACGCTATGTCTATCCTAAGTGAACAAAATCTTAAGCTAGAAACTCTCATTCTGTTTCAAAAACCGCCAAAAACCAAGTTCTGGGCGAAATTTTTGGGGTGAGTATAACCAACCATCTCTGCCATTACTTTTGAAAAATAGTATTAGTAGGAAATGCAATTTACGGCCTTCTGATCCTTGCTATTTAATTAGGTATTTCGGCTGTAATAAAGCACTGTGACTTAAACAGACTATTAATGGACATACCAACTATAACTTGAAAAAAATTGCCAACTGCCTATCATGAAAAAACTTGCTTATTCATTGCTACCCCTGGGGATTACTGTTGGACTTTGCCTAAACATTGCCCCCGCTTCCGCTAGTTTGCTGGTACGAGAAGTCATTTCCAACGCTGCCCTTTCTATTGACGGTTTTGGAAGTACAACTAATACTGGAATTATCCAAGCCGATATACCAGCAAATTCTACAATTCAGAAAGCTTATCTTTATGCCGCCTCCGTCTGGGATAACCCAGTTTACGGAGTAACTTTTAATGGGAATACACTTCCCTTGAGTTCAGCAACTATTCTTGGTCCGAATAGCAACCCAGCCACCACCGCCCGTTGGGATGTCACCAGTATCATCGCTTCTTCTTTTAAGGAAGGATTACAAGACTTTAGTATCACTGAGAATGGACAAAACGATGGTGCAGCTCTTGTCGTTGCCTATAGCAATTCTTCTACCCAAGGCTTTACCTCGGTTATCCTAGACGGAGAACTTTCCACCGGGGGAGATACAATTCGGTTTAATTTTGCTAATCCTTACATTGGAGGAGTTTTTCTGGTTTCACTCGCTTCTAGTTTTAGCAAACAGCCAGTCATGGGTCAGCATCAAGTCACTGTGGTTGACGTAACTACTAATTCAACTAATAATCGACGTTTAACTAGGAGCGCAGGGGGGGCAGATGACCGCACGAGCGGGGAAAACTCAGACAATGGAAACTTGATCACTGTTGGGGGGATAGGTGATAATCCTGCTAACGTAGATCCAACCGCTCGACCTAGTGGCACTAATCCAGACGACGAATACTATAACCTTGCTCTTGGTAACAGTGCCAATACTACTCCTTTCATCTTGCCAGGAGATACTTTCCTCAGTTTAGCAACACGGAATCCCAGTGATGATGATAACGTTTTCGGAATGTTTATCACCAGTGGATTTAAGATCACTACCACTCCCATCCCCGAACCATCGATGAAACTGGGTATTTTCGGTATCGGTGCCATCGGTATTTTACTATCTCTCCTTGGTAAAAAATCCTAAGCTGCCCGCGAATTTAAATTGTTTGTGGAGATGAGGCACTCTTGCACCCTCACCCCTGGGGATGAGGGCAATTAACCATCTCTGCCATTACTCTTGAAAAATGGTCTCAATCACCCCTTCAGGACTCTCCCAGTGCAATCAGTGGCAAAATCAAGGCTATGATCGATCACTGATAACCAATAACTGAGATGAGATGGTTTTATTAGAAGCGGCGGTTCATTCTTCCCTACGCGCTTTTTTACGGGAACAAGGGCGCTTTTACTGGTCTCATCATCTCACTATGGGGCGACTGGTGGCTAGAGCTTTACGCTTAAAACGTTCCTCTCTCATGCAAACTGGAACGACTCTGTCCCGTTATTGTCTCAGTTATCTCACCCCGGCTCTTTTAGGTAATACACCTGTTCTGATTGTTGCTCCAGAGTCGGAAGTAAACCTACTTTTAGAAGTGGAAATCCCCCATCTGCAAGCATGGTTACAAACTCAACGAGATATCCTCAAAAGCGATCGCTTTCCCGCTAATTTTACCGGTTTACTCCTCACCACACCCCAACAATGGTTAGAGGATAAATTGGGCAATCTCGGTCATTTTCCCCAGAATATCCCCACGATAATCGATCGAGCCGAAGATTTAGAAACTTGTCTAGTAGATTATCTCACCGTCACCATTACTCCCGAACAATGGTTCGCTTTAGGGTCAGCATATCCCCAGCATAGAGAGTTTATAGACTTAATTAAAGCACAACTTAGCCAAAGTATTCTTGGTCATCCAATAAATCCCTATAATTGCTATCTTATTGATGCCAAAGAAAAAGAATATATAATTGCTCTCCTGCAACGCTTGGATCAAGACTTAACCACTGATTCTGTTTGGCAACTTTTAGCGGCCAAAATCCCCGAGCATAATTATCTCCTCTGGACATCAGTAGATCGAGATCGAGAAGAATTTACCCTAAAAATCAGTCCTTTGGAGGTGGCTAGTTTTTTCAAACCGATTTGGCAGCAGCAACCCTTTGTTTTAATCGGCAGTTTTTTAGATAGCGAAAAATCCGCTAATTTATACCGTCAAAATCAGGGTATCGGAGAAATTTTAACTTTAAAGTTTGCAGCCGATCGCGAAAGTGAATATATTCATTTATATCTACCCGATCGCATCAGCGCCCCCAATACGCCCGAATTTCAACCGATGTTATTAAAGCAAGTGCGGGAATTAGTTAGTGCTAATCATACCAGTGAACAACCGATAGTAATCCTGATTGAAGATGTTCCCCTCAAGGCACAAATTGCCACCCAAATTGCAGCCGATTACGGTTCGCGAGTGCAAGTGGAAAAAACTGGGATTAATAGTAATACTATTCTGGTGTGTGGTTGGCAATTCTGGCAAACCCATCAAGAAAAATTTCCGACTCCCAGTTTATTAATTATCGCTACTTTACCCTTACCCTCCCCCGAAAATCCTCTTGTTGCTGGCAAAATTGCTTACTATAAACGACAACATCTCGACTGGTTTCGTGCCTATCTTTTACCCACAGCAGTAAGGGAAATTCAGCAATCTGTTCAGTCTCTCCGGGAGTGTCAAGGTTGTGTGGCTGTCCTCGATAATCGTGTCAATGCCCGCAGTTATGGCCGACAAATTCTCTCTGCTTTAGAACCCTATGCTAAAGTTAATTATCTCGATCAACAATTTTTTCAAGATAAAGATTAAATCAGTTATCAGTTATCAGTTATCAGTTATCAGTTATCAGTTATCAGTTATCAGTTATCAGTTATCAGTTATCAGTTATCAGTTATCAGTTATCAGTTATCAGTTATCAGTTATCAGTTATCAG
>NZ_JBHFLL010000108.1:0-4234 GCF_041928595.1 Microcystis sp. BLCC-F209 | reverse complement strand
CACATCTTTCTTAACATTTCAAACCTTTGTAGCACAAGGCTTTCAAGACTCGGTTAACAATCTGTAATATTCCTTGTTGACACCCTTACTGACAAAGAAAAAACTGAAATCAAGTCAGGATAAGGGTTGGAGTGCTTACTGAAAAAATTGTTAAGAAAGATCCCTATAAGGGATAGCTTGATAAGGGGGCATCTGATAATTTTTAACGGCTACCTACTTATTTTTACTTAAATGATTTCCACTTCCCAGATACCCGATTCTTTTGTCTCACCTTGCCGTCGCGCCTCGGTTAGTCGTACTACCAAAGAAACCGATGTACAGGTGACGATCGATCTTGATGGTAGCGGCAATTGTCGCGCCCAGACAGGAATTCCCTTTCTCGATCATATGTTACAGCAAATTGCCTCCCACGCTGCGATCGATCTCGATGTGCGTGCCACCGGAGATCTAGAAATTGATGACCATCACACCAATGAAGACGTGGGAATCACCCTCGGACAAGCTTTACTGCAAGCTTTGGGGGACAAAAAGGGGATCGTCCGTTTCGGGCATTTTGTCGCCCCTCTCGATGAAGCTTTAGTGCAGGTTGCCCTCGATTTTTCCGGTCGCCCCCACCTCAGTTATGGTCTAGAAATTCCCACCCAAAGAGTGGGAACCTACGATACTCAGCTAGTGCGGGAATTTTTTGTTGCTTTGGTCAATCACAGTCAAATGACCCTACATATTCGTCAATTAGACGGGATTAATTCCCATCATCTTATTGAGGCTACTTTTAAAGCTTTTGCCCGGGCGATGAGTATGGCCATAGCGATCGATCCCCGTCGCGCCGGTATAATTCCCAGTTCTAAGGGAGTTTTATAGAAGCACTGCTTAACCGAATTAACGTTAGCTTAGAAGCCCATAATTTGAGCCACTTGCGTTAATTCGGGAGCAATCCCAGATTTTAGTTGGTTATTGCTGTATTTTACCGCCGAATCTGGGTCTTTTAGTCCATTGCCCGTTAAAACACACACTACCGTGGCCCCATCGGGAACCTGTTGATGCACTTTTAATAATCCTGCCACAGAAGCGGCGCTGGCTGGTTCACAGAAAACCCCCTCTTGGCCCCCTAAAATCCGATAGGCTGCTAATATTTCCTCATCGCTGACCGCATGAAATTGCCCTTGACTAGCGTGACTAGCGGCCCAGGCTTTTTCCCAGTTAGCGGGGTTGCCGATACGGATAGCCGTGGCTAGGGTTTCGGGATGGTCAACCGGTTGTTTAGAGATAAAAGGGGCGGCCCCGGCGGCCTGAAAACCCATCATCTTCGGCAGCCGGTCGCATTTACCTATCTGGTGATACTGACAGAATCCCATCCAATAGGCGCTAATATTGCCCGCATTACCCACGGGAATACATAACCAGTCGGGGGCATTACCCAAGACATCGACAATCTCGAAAGCCGCCGTTTTTTGACCCTCTAAACGGTAGGGATTGACGGAATTGACTAAAGTTACGGGATAATTTTCTGATAGTTGGCGGACAATCTTGAGGGCATCATCAAAGTTGCCATTAATAGCGATGACTTCCGCTCCATACAATAAAGCCTGGGCCAATTTTCCTAAGGCCACATAACCATCGGGGATAATCACAAAGGCCCGCATCCCGGCCCTTCTTGCATAGGCTGCCGCCGCCGCCGAGGTGTTCCCGGTACTGGCACAAATCACCGCTTTTGCCCCTTCTTCCTTAGCTTTCGAGATGGCCATGGTCATGCCCCGGTCTTTAAAGCTGCCGGTGGGATTTAAACCATCATATTTGACAAAAACCTTGACATCGCGCCCGATTTGTGCTGAGAGATAGGGGGCGGGGATCAGGGGTGTATTGCCTTCTAGGAGGGTAATTACAGGGGTTTTACTGCTTACGGGCAGAAATTGGCGATATTCTTCGATCAAACCGCGCCAGCCGCCGATAGACGAGGATTTAGTGGGTGATTGGGGGATCGATCGAGAAATAATTGTCATAGCCTTAAGATACAGATTTGATTAGATGGCCTGATTTCCCATTTTATCCAATAAGCAGGCAAAAAAATTAATCTTGATCGCCCGATTCAGATTCATGGGAGTTAAAACAGGGATGCAGGGAGATAAAAGGCAATAACAGCAAATAAATGACCTTTTTAGGCAAAAAATTGTCATTTTATCCCTAAAAATCTGATTTTTGCCCTTTTTGTCTTTCAGAGGTTGATTTAATTAGGATTTACTGAATAAATCTAAAAACCTTCTGAAAATCGGTAAAACCCCACACCAACCAACAAATTTTTTCAGTAAACCCTAATTAGTAGTAGTGCCAGATTAATTTCTTAGCTAGGATAGGCAAGAGGCAGCTGAAAAAAAATTCTCCTGTCTCCTGTCACGACTGCTGGCAGTAAGTAATTTTGCCAGCATCTGATGTTCAGTTCAAACTCAAGCAACTATGTGTCAACTTCTAGGCATGAATTGTAATGTCCCCACGGATATCTGTTTTTCCTTCGAGGGATTTTGTGCGCGGGGAGGAAAAACCGACGAACATCGAGACGGTTGGGGAATCGCTTTTTTTGAGGGTTTAGGTTGTCGAACTTTTATTGATGTTAAACCCTCGATCGCTTCTCCGATTGCGGAATTAATTAAAAACTATCCCATCCATTCTACCAATGTTATCGCCCATATTCGCAAAGCTACCCAAGGAGAAATTAAACTAGAAAACTGTCATCCTTTTCGGCGGGAATTGTGGGGAAAATATTGGGTTTTTGCCCATAATGGTAATTTAGAAAATTTCTCACCGGCTGCGGGAGATTTTTATCAACCGGTTGGGGAGACGGATTCCGAAAGAGCTTTTTGTTTAATTCTTAATACCCTGCGAGAGACTTTTCCCCAGGGCAAACCTTCCCTAGAACAACTTTATCAAGTCCTAAAAACTATCACAAACTCTATCGCTTGTCAAGGAATTTTTAATTATCTTTTATCCGATGGTGAACATTTTTTTGCCCATTGTTCCACTAAATTAAGCTATATAATCCGTCAGTATCCTTTTGCCGCCGCTCATTTAATTGATGAAGATGTGAGCGTTGATTTTCAAGCTTTAGCTCGTCCGGGCGATCAAGTGGCAATTATTGCCACTACACCCTTAACCGATAATGAAGTTTGGACATCGATTAATGCAGGAGAATTATTAGTTTTTCAGGAGGGCGCACCAATTTTAAGTTAATCTTACCAGTGGTCACTTTGTCGAGATTTTTCTAAGTCAATTAACTGAGTTTTTAGCCCTAACCAATCTAATTGATTAGCAAGGCAATCTGATCCAATTTTTCCTGCTTCTAGATAAATGACTCGCTCGGCAAATTCCTCTAAAAAATCTAGTTGATGATTGACCATAATTATCGTCATTGAACTTTGATTATTTAATACTTCTAATAACCTGCTGGCCGTGCCTGTATCTAAAGCAGAGTTGGGTTCATCTAATAACAGTATGCTCGGTTCTAACAGCAAAGCTCTGGTAATTGCTACTAATTGTCTTTGTCCTAAAGATAATTCTAACTCCCCGCGCTCAAACCACTGTTGAGGAATTTTTAATAGGGATGTCCAATGGTCAATTCTCTGATTAATTTCAGCAGGGTTAAGTTTTTTTAATTGCAGAGGATAAGCGAGAGCATCTCGAACAGTCATCCCTAATAACTTCGACTCTTGTAGCAATAAAACTATCTGTTGTCGCAGGGAAATAACCGGTATTTCCTGAATCGATTTACCTCGAAAATAAATATTTCCCGTGCTGGGTTCCTGCAAACGATTTAACAATCGCAAAAGAGTTGTTTTTCCTGCCCCAGATGCTCCGACAATAGCTAACTTTTCTCCTTGCTTGATGCTAAAAGTAATATCTTCTAACAGATAAGCACTGCCGCGTCGGATAGCTAAATTTACTTGCTCTAGTTCTAAAATCAAGATCGGTCTTTTCCTTACTTAGTTCAAATTTATTATATAATAAAAATAGCCCAATCAGTTCGGCAGGTATTCCCCATGGTTAGTCAAGTTAACAAAACCGAGATTATCTATCCTGAGAGCGACGGTAAACCGATGGCAGATAGGGAGCATCTCACCTTTGCAATAAGTAGAAATGCTTAATGAGATCAATAAAAAAGTTAAAAAAGGCAACCATTTAGATAAGCACAGCGATGACGAAGGACTTGCGGTACATTACAAGATTGCCAACTTGCACCAGTAAT
>NZ_JBHFLL010000107.1:0-5984 GCF_041928595.1 Microcystis sp. BLCC-F209 | reverse complement strand
CCGAGGGTCTTTAATTGCGGCAAAACAGTCCTTCAGACGCTGACTCAGAGCGCTCGCTTCCAGAGTTTTCCGACGGTTCTTTCCTTGAGTCAGCGTGGGAGCAAATCCTTGGGACATGAGAGGGTCGCGAATCAGTGGGACAACAACTATCATCCTCTAAAAGTCCTCTCCAGGGAAGGAAAGCTGACAAATTGTCATGCCTCTTGCCTACACCTTATACTAAATCTGGTTATTAAAAACTGATTATTTATTCCCTTTTGCCTTTTGCCTATCCTCCTAAGTAGCCTATACTCAACGGATTTAATATCATTACTTGTCTTAGATGTCTGTATAATTTGCTACATTTTTACATACGCTTACCCTGGGGTGATAGGGTTTTGGGCTTCGGCCGTGAGATCAGCGTTCGACTGAGCGTTCGACAAAAGCTCACGCCGAAGTCTCACGCCGAGGTCCGAACGGGTGATAGGGTGATGAGACAGCTTCCCCACTTCCCCACTTGCCCATCTCCCCAATTCATAATTTATAATTTATAATTCCCACTTCCCCAACCCCAGACAGCCCCTAGGGATGGCAGTGTCAGCATTAATTATTCTCGATCGAGCCACAAAGGGTAAAATTTGGGAAACACTGCAATACACTGGCAGTCAACGGGGCTAAAAACACGCTATTTTATTAACCTATACTAATCGCGCTTTAGGAGTCAGCAGTTTTCATGGATTCCGTGATAACCCTCCAATGTCAAAACCTAACCTGTCTATCCCCCAACGCCCTCACTAATAGATTCTGTGAAAAATGCGGTACTCCTTTAGTTAAGCGCTATTTATGGATGATGGGTGATTGGGTGAGAACCTATTATCGTCTGGGTGAGCTAATTGATAATCGTTATTTGGTCAAACAACCACAAATTGTTCTTGATACTAAACCCGCTCAAGCACCCCAAGCGCCAGACGAACCTCCTAGCTGGGTTTCCCTCTACCTAAAATTGTTACCCTTCCGTCTCCACATTCCCCAAGTCTATGGCTATATTCCCAGTCCCGATGAACGCTTAGATATGGACATCTGGCTGTTAGAATACGGCACTATTCCCCTCGATGAAACGGGAGAATTAATTTATCCGCAACTATTGCCCACTCTGGCCGAGGTTTGGTCGCAAGCTTCCGATTTAAGGCAAATTCACTGGTTATGGCAAATGGCCAAACTCTGGCATCCCCTCCAGAAAAAAGCTGTGGTCTCTAGTCTGCTCAACCCTTCTCTGACCAGAGTGAATAATCAACTGCTGCAATTGCTAGAATTAAGTAAAGACGAGGCTACCACTCCCAATCTACGAGATTTAGGGACCCTGTGGACCGGTCTGATCCCGACGGCAGCCGCTAATATTCAAGATTTTCTCGCATCCCTGACCCAAGAGCTAGAATCCGGTGATCTCGATCGCCCGGAATCCCTGATCGCTATGCTCGATTATGCACTACAGCACTACGGTGCAGGTCAAGAACGCACCTATGAGATTTTTACCTGCACCGATACCGGTCCGCTGCGGGAACACAACGAGGATGCCTGTTATCCCCCGACTAATCAGGCCATAACCCTGGCCCATAGTCAAAATCCCCTGGTAATCGTCTGTGATGGCATCGGCGGTCAGGAAGGGGGCGAAATCGCTGCTCAATTGGCGATCGAAACCCTGAGTAGGGAAATTAATCACAGTCCCACGAGCGATATTGAATTCTATCCCGATAGTCACAGTCTTGTCCTCGAACAGGCGATTCGTGTCACCAATGATCTGATCAGTCAACGCAATGATCGGGAATTAAGACAAGATCGTCAGCGCATGGGTACTACTCTAGTTATGGCTTTTGCCCATGCCCAGGAAATGTACGCAGCCCATGTGGGGGATTCCCGTATCTATTGGATTACTGCCCAGGGTTGTCATCAAGTGACGGTGGATGATGATCTCGCTGACCGGGAAGTGAAATTAGGCTATCTCCTCTATCGTGATGCCATACAGTATCCCAACGCCGGGGCCTTGGTGCAAGCTTTGGGGATGGGTAGCGCCACTAATCTCCATCCCACAGTTCAGAGGTTGATTGTTGATCAAGATTGTGTTTTTCTGCTCTGTTCCGATGGTTTGAGTGATTATGATCGGGTAGAACAATACTGGGACAGTGAAATCGTGCCTCTTTTGCAAGGGGAGAAAACTGTAACCGCCGTGGGGGAAAGTTTATTACAACTAGCTAACCAGAAAAACGGTCACGATAACTCCACCATCGCCCTAGTTTATTGTCGGGTAGTTCCTGCGGCTGAACCTGTCACGCCTTTAGTTTATGCTCAGGCCAAAGAACGGATTATTGCCAATCTTAATGACCAAGATTTTGATCCCAGCGGGGACACCTGCCCCGGAGAAGAAGTGGTGACGTCAATACCCACTTCCACCCCTGCATCTTCTTCTCTTTCTAGTCCTACCTCTCCCCCTGCGCGTACTAGCGTTTCACCTCTAGTCCTAGCAGCGATCGCTGTCGGGGTCTTCGGTTTGCTGGTGGCGATCGCTTGGCAATTCCTGAGTCGTCATCCCGCTTCCAATCCATCGATTTCTCCTGCACCTGTCACAGGTCCTAGTCCCACGACCGGGACAACACCTCCCGCACCTGTCACCAGTCCGAGTCCCACGACCGGGACAACACCTCCTGCACCTGTCACAGGTCCTAGTCCCACGACCGGGACAACACCTCCCGCACCTGTCACCAGTCCGAGTCCCACGACCGGGACAACACCTCCTGCACCTGTCACAGGTCCTAGTCCCCCCAATCCCTAATTCATAATTCCTAATTCCCACTTCCCCACTTCCCCACTTCCCCACTTCCCCACTTCCCTATATGTGGCTGAAGATTAATCGGCTTGTCGGGGGTTGCCAGAGCGAGTTAAGATAAAATGCCTGATTAACTGCCGAGTCTATCATATATGGTTGATGCTGCCACGTTCCCCTCCGACACCTCCGCGATCATTGATGCCTTTGAAACGCCTCTAGAGTTTAACTTTCAACTGCCGGATCCCGAAGATGAAACCATCCAAGATCATGATTTTCAGCAGCAACTGGATTCTTTTTGGCAAGTCTGCGATCGCTTTGATTTGCAAACGGAAATCTGGCGGGGGCGAATTTTGCGAGCTATTCGCGACCGGGAGAAGCAAGGCGGTGATAGTCGGGGTACAGGCTTTTTAAACTGGTTAAAACAGCGAGAAATCACTAAAAGTCAAGCTTATGCTCTGATTCAATTGGCTAATAGTGCCGATACTCTCCTGGCGGAAGGACAACTGGATCCCGATAGTATCAATAAGTTTAGTAAACGCGCCTTCGTAGAAACGGCCAAATCTGCCCCCGAAATTCAAAAATTAGTCAGTGATGCGGCCCGACAAGGGGAGAGAATTACCCGTCGGGAGGTGAAGCAATTGGCCGATGAATGGACGGCTATGAGTTCAGATTTACTACCCGATGAAGTGAAGGAAAAGGCCAGCGATGGCAGTTTACCGGCGCGTCATCTCGCTCCCCTAGTGAAAGAATTAGAAAAGTTACCCGATACTCATATCGACACTCTCCGTCAAGAAATCGCCGCTAATCCCGATGTAGATACGGTAAAACTAATCACCTCGGAAGCACGCAGTTTAGCTAAATATCTCGACGCGGCGGCCCAAGTACAAACTCTCCGACGGGGTAATTTAGATATTGAAATGGCTCTAGAAGAAGCGTTGCGCGTCGATTGTCTAAATACGGCGGCGGATCTGGTTAAACAAGCCACACAATTAGAGCAGGCCGTGGCTAAACTTTATACTACTTGGAAACGTTTAGGTAGTTTGTCCGATCGCCTCTATGTGGATACGGGAGCAAGTAATCCCCATCTGCGATCGATGTTAACCTGTTTAGAAAGTTTAACCAGTGAAGTGATCGAAGTAGAACTGGATGAAGGTGGGCAAAAAATGGTACGTTTACGCATTATCAGCGATGGGGGAAGTTAGATGGGAATTATGAATTATGAATTATGAATTATGAATTGGCAAGTGGGGAGACTTTTCAGTGAGCAGTAATCAGTTATCAGTGGGAAGTGGAGAGCAAAAAGCGTTCGACAAAAGCTCACGCCGAAGTCTGATGGCTAAAAAGCTGATAGCTTGCTGCTATAATTTCTGAATATCCTCAAATTTTATGAAAACTTATTAACAGATACTTGACTTTATGCTAAAAATCAAGGAAAAAAAACCAATAATTAGCATCGGTTCCATAACTGCGGCGATCTTGCTCAGTTTAACCCTAATTCCTGCCGCTATGGCCAAGGATGTCCTTCTGAGAGTGGGCATTGTCCAACGTTTTGGCGATGAAGCCAAGGAAAAATTAACCCTGAGTAGTACCAGTGGTGATAATCTCACCCTGCGCGTGGTGGGAGAAGATGGCCAATCCCAAACTCTGCAAACCAATCGCCTACAATTAGAAGTTATTCCCCGTCCCCTCGCTTCTCCCATCCTCCAAGAAAAAGTCATTTTGAGCGACCACGCCACTTTTGAAACCGCCGAAAATAGCGCCAAAAATTGGGCAAAAATGGGCATTAAAGTAGAAATTACCCAACCCGGACGCTGGCAGGTTTGGGCAAAGCGAGAAGTTTATGAAAATCCCCTAGTGCGACGTTGGTTGCTGACCAGTTTGCAAACCAAAGGCCACAATCAACCCTATATTAATAGTGTTTTACTCAAAGAAAAGCCGCAAGTTTCTTTCCAGATCAACGGGGTGCGCTATTTTCCCAAAGAATTAGAAATCGAGAGCCAAAAAAACCTGATTCAAGTTACTCATAGCCCCAATCAGGTGCGTTTGTACGGGGGAACCATGCGCCTACAGCCCAACGCCTACGGCACTTTTACCCTAGTTAATAACGTTCCCCTCGAAACCTACCTGCGCGGGGTTGTACCCCACGAAATCGGTCATGATGCCCCGGAAAGTGCCACCCGGGCGCAAACTATTATCGCCCGCACCTACGCCCTCCGCAATCTGCGCCGTTTTCAAGCCGATAATTACGAACTCTGTGCCGATACCCATTGTCAAGTTTATTATGGATTGACGGGAACTAATCCCCGGGCTGATCAAGCGATCACGGCCACGCGAGGCCTAGTTTTAACCTACCAAAATGAGTTAGTGGATGCCCTTTATTCCTCCACCACCGGCGGGGTAACTGCCCTCTTTAGTGATGTGTGGGATGGGGAAGAAAGACCTTATCTCCGGGCAGTGGTGGACTCCCCTAATCGAGTCTGGGATCTGTCGAAACAATCCCTCGCTAATGAGACAACTTTTCGCCAGTTTATTAATCTTAAAGATGGTTTTAATGAGACAGGCCGAAGGGTTTTTCGCTGGCAAAAACAAGCTTCTTTAGCTGATTTGAGTCAAGACCTAGAAACCTATTTAACACGCAGAAAACATCCCCTTGCCCACTTCCAGAAAATTCAATGGATGGAAGTGACTAAGCGCTCTCCTTCCGGTCGGATTCTGACTATGACTATTCAAACCGATAAGGGGATTTTGGAACTGCATAAAAATGAGGTGCGTAGTGCCTTAGGACCGCCTCGCAGTACCCTATTCTACATCGATCCTATCTACGATACCAATCGACAGATCCAGGGTTATAACTTTATTGGTGGCGGTTTCGGCCACGGGGTAGGATTAAGTCAATTTGGTTCCTATAATTTAGCCCGTTTGGGTTGGTCTCCTGAACAAATTCTCGCTTTCTATTATCCCGGCACTATCATCCAACCTCTCAATAATTCGATTGTCTTTTGGCGAGGAAATTAATCAGTTATCAGTTATCAGTTATCAGTTATCAGTTATCAGTTATCAGTTATCAGTTATCAGTTAAGTAGGTAGGCACAATTATTTGTAGGATGGGTTAGCGGTAGCGTAACCCATGCGGGCGTTGGGTTTCATGCTTCAACCCAACCTACGTTTATTTTATATTTAATTC
>NZ_JBHFLL010000106.1:0-2335 GCF_041928595.1 Microcystis sp. BLCC-F209 | reverse complement strand
AAAATAGGCTTTTCGAGGGTAATTCTTGTTTTAATTCTCCATGTACGCAGTCTTTAAAAGCCTCTATTTCGTTCCAAGACACGATTAAGAGTGGCTTTTAGGCTAAGTATAATTACTTATCGCGTAAGTGAGATGCTCCCGATTTAATTATAGTAGTTATCTTAATAGTGAGGTAGAAAGTTTTCGTTTTGGGGAATCAGTGGTCGATACCAAATTAGGTTACAATTCTTGAGGGGAAACACTGTCAATGGGGGGGGATGACAGCATTGTACTATCATCCCCTGTCGGGGGGTTAAATCGCTTCGAGGTCTTTTTCTCCGGTACGGATGCGGACGATCTGTCCCACGGGGGAGACAAAGATTTTACCGTCTCCGATTTCACCAGTACGCGCCGCCGAAATCAGCTTATCGACGACCATATCGACTTGGTTATCTTCGACGACGATCTCGATCTTGAGTTTTTGGAGAAATTCGACGGTGTACTCGGAACCGCGATAACGTTCCGATTGACCTTTCTGACGACCGAAACCTCTAACTTCGGAGACGGTCATGCCGACAATGCCCGCGTTAACTAGGGCGATTTTCACCTCTTCAAGTTTAAAGGGTCGGATAATCGCTTCTACTTTCTTCAAAATATCTATCTCCTCGTTGCGTGACGATACTTTACTTTCTTGGTAAATTACCTGTTAATTCTAAACGCAGAATCCCGACAAGAGCGCTTAAAGTCATAATTTCTTCAATTATTGGCCTTGGCCACAGTCTGCCGCCGTGAAAAATTTCCAGGTGGGAATTGGCCCACCCGAAGCCATAAACCAACTAGAGAGATAATCCTAACTGAAGACCAAAAACACCGTGAACTAGCAGTAAAATCAGGGCAATACTGCCGATATAGGCGTGAATAGTCCGGAAAAGTTCTTTTTTGCCGCCAGCGAAGCCAGTAAGGGATAATAATCCATTGAAAGCTAATAAACCGATCGCGGCGGATCCTGTCCAGAAATGGCTGCTTTCCAGGATGGGATGTTTCTGCATGACTAGGGATAAAATACCGCCGGTGTAACCGAGAGCGATAAATAAAAACAGCCAGGGGGCGAGTTTGCGGTGATCAGCCCGATTTTTGGCCACTACTTCCCCATCTTGGCTTAAACGGCTTTGCCAACCGGCATAGGCAGTATAACTACCCATAACTAAAACCACAATTCCCATCATGACTGGATGTCCCCAATGAACGATCGGTTCGGGAGTTCCGAGACTGCGAAAGGCGGCGGCGATCGGCTCTAGCGCATCACTTAAACTTTGATTCATGTTTGTTACCCAACTTTACAAAACCCTTTTGCCTAAGATTTTAGCCGATCTCCGGTCTGGAAAAACTGCGGTTAGCCGAAAAAATGTCAAGCCTTCGCTAAATTTCTTAACATTTCCGCTAGAGATGAGCGGAGAAATATAGAATAAAGGCAGGGGAGACTAGGGATCCCCACGGGGATTAACCCCTAGGAGGGCATTATGACTTATCTGCTCAAAGATCGGCGGTCGGCTGGGAGACTATTAGCTATTTACTTGACAGAATATACCAATAGTGCTAGGGCGCTGGTTTTGGCCTTGCCCCGGGGGGGGGTTCCGATCGCCTTTGAAATTGCCCAAAGGTTACATTTACCCCTAGATCTGTGTTTGGTGCGAAAATTAGGTGTACCAGAGCGAAAAGAGTTAGCTTTTGGGGCGATCGGTCAAGATGGTGTGCGGGTAATCAATGAAAGTATCGTTGACGACTTGCACCTATCGCAGGCGATGATGGAACGGGTAGCAAAGGAAGAAATGATCGAATTAGAGCGACGGGATCGCTTGTATCGAGGGGAGCGACCCTTTCCAGACGTGACGGGAAAAACGATTATTCTAGTAGATGATGGTATCGCTACGGGAGCAACGATCAAAGCGGCGATTCTGACCCTGAAAGCTAGAAACCCCGCTGCTATTATTATTGCCGTTCCTATTGCGCCAGTGGAAGTGTGTGAGCAATTAGAAAAATTAGTCGATCGAGTAATTTGCCTACATAAACCCTACGAATTGAGATCGATTTCTCTTTGGTATGAGGACTTTTCCCAAACCAGCGATGAGGAAGTGCAAACACTGTTGGCCAGCGTCGATAGTTCTTTGATTCAAGTTTAAGGAATTATGAATTATGAATTATGAATTATGGTTCTTGGCTCTTCGTTACTTGCTATGGTTCGATAGGGGGGCATAAATCGACTCAATCCTTATCTGGCAAGAGATTTAATTGATTAGTTCTCTCTAGAGCGAAAACAGTTGACAAAAATAGCAGCAATGTCTGTCTCTATAAGGGT
>NZ_JBHFLL010000105.1:0-25628 GCF_041928595.1 Microcystis sp. BLCC-F209 | reverse complement strand
GGTGTGTAAAGCAAAGAAGTTAGAGAATTAATCGAAATCTCATCACCCACATTAATAACTGTGCCATCAGCTAAAGTTATTTTTCCTTTGCTATTATCTGGTAATTGAGTGACAGAAACCGTTAAAGTATCCCCATCAATATCTGTAGGTGGATTAATATTTAAGGGGATAGGTTGACTATCTTCTGGTAAAGTAATAGTTTTATCTGCATCGGTGACAGGAGGATTATTATCAGGTGGATTCGGCGAATTATCATTATCTAGAATCGTGCCAATTCCCTCACCTTGAATCAGAATAGCATTGGTCACTCCTGTTAAATTGACCGTGAAGGTTTCCGTAGGCTCGCTAATTGTATCGCCCTTTACAGCAACTGTGATATTTTTCTCCACTTCTCCCGGTGCAAACGTCAAAATTCCCGTCGAAGATTCATAATCTGTCCCCGCTTGGGCAGTTCCATCTTTCGTTGTAAATTGAGCCGTAACTGTTGTGTTTGTAGGGGCTGATAAACGAACTGTAAAATTAGCAGCTTCAGTTCCTATATTCCCCTCCGTCACTGTGGTATTTTCAATACTCAAAGACGGTAACTGAATCGGTTCTCCAATTGGTTCCCCAAAACTGAACCGAAACACTAAATCATCAAAATCGCGATCGCCACCGCCCCAAAAATCTTCCCAGGCCCAGGTCTGACTATCCTGTTGAGCATGGACATGATTTAAACCATCCTCATTGGCCGCCGCATAGGAAAAGAAAACCGGTGGGGCATTTCCCCCCTTGGCGATCGCCTGATCTGTTGTCCCGTTAGCGACTAGATACCATCCCAGATATTTCCCAGAAGGGACGTTAAACGTTTTACTATCAAACCCTTTCCCAGAGGCAAAAATTACCTGGTGGCGATCGCCTGACAAGGCCGCATCTAAATAACCCTGATCCCCTGGTTTAATCCCATTAATTTCGCCATCCGGCGTATCAACCAAATAATAACCCATCTCGTTTGGAAAAGTATTATCCTGACTGACAGCCTCCACTGTGAGGGGAACCTGTTGCCCTTTGTCTCCGGCTAAGACAATTCCTGCTTGAGCAATATTAAAAACAACATCGTTAAAATCTTGATCTCCTCCACCCGTCAAATCTTCCCAGTTAAACCGCCAGATCCCGCGGTCAAGATGACTACTTTGGGAATGATCAAAGTTATCAGGATTAGCTCCTTTCAGGGAGAAAAAAGCTAACCCCGATTGACCCTGATTTTGTCGATTATTTTCTAACCAATTAGCGCTAGTATTGTTTTGAATCAGATAAAACCCTAGACGACTACCCCCCGCAACGGTGAATTCCCGCCAATTTCCCGCTTGATTACCCGAATTGAAGAGAGTTTGTCGGCTGGAACTGCTTAAAGCGGCCTCGGCGAATCCTTCTTCACCGGGGGCGATACCTTCTACCCCACCTAAAGCATCCACCAGAAAGAATCCCACTTCATTATTAAAAGCTGCCTCTCGCACTGTCCACTGGACAACCATATTCACCCTTTCTGAGGGATTACCCGGAACGAATAAAACCTCGCCTAAATCATCTAACTGACTGATTTGAGGGGTTCCTGTCCAAGAAGTATCTTGGTCTGAAAAGGAGAAATTAGCAGCCTCTTGATTAACTAATAATGGGACTGATAGCAGAGAATCACTTTGATTAGCTAAGTTATCGCTCGCCGTCGCGCTCACGGGAGCAAGAAAATTGCTAGGAGAAGATGGGGTGAGAGGTGTGACTAGAGGAGTCACCTCTGGCGTTGTCGGAGCCAGCATAGATGGTGCTGTCGCCATCAAAGTCTGATCTACTCCCAAAAGACTTGAGCCATCTTCTAGAAGTATTGGGGGAAGTATTGGAAAATCCACTTATGCCTTCTGCTTGGATGTCTAGCTTGATTCACTAAATTAATTTTTGTTAGCATCTTAAGGGCGTTTCTTTTTACTGTCAATTATATATAAATTATTTGCATATATATATATATATATCATTAGTTTTGCTAATTATATTAAATCCGTTTTTAATAATATGATTAACTGCCAATCCTACCAGATCGGCGATCGCAATGAAAAAAGCTCCCCACTTCCCCAACAGTGAATAATAGGTTCCCATCTCAGGGATCTGTGTTACCATGCGGGGTAAATTCAAGCGATCTCCAGACACCTATGAGCAAGGTTCTCGTGTTGAATGCCTCCTACGAACCGCTAAATATTACCAGTTGGCGGCGCGCGATCGTTTTGTTGTTGAAAGGAAAAGCTGAATCCCTAGAACATAACGGAAAAGTGGTTTGTCGTGACTTACCCCTACCCTCTGTTATCCGTCTTAGGCAATACGTCCGTGTTCCCTACAAGGAAATTCCTTTAACCCGTCGTAATATTCTTGAACGAGATCATCACACCTGTCAATACTGTCTCTACCGAGGTGAACAATTAACCATCGATCATGTGATTCCCCGTTCTCGCGGAGGGGGTGATACCTGGGAGAATTTAGTGGCGGCTTGTGTGCGTTGTAATGTGCATAAGGGCAATCGTACACCAAAAGAGGCCAATATGTCCCTGCGCGCCCAGCCGCGTCGTCCCTACAGTAGTCTCCACTTTGAGCTATTAAAGCACACTAGGGGGAATCACAATCACGAATGGCGTAAATATGTCATCGGCATTTAGGGTGAGAAAGGCATGGTGAAACCAAGACCAAAATTGATTCCCATGCCATTATTATTAGTCTGGGTGCGAGGATTGGCAACTCCCGTGCCTAGATAAACCGAACAACCAGGACAGGGGGAATTGACTCGGTAGCGCACCGCCATGGGATCATTGGGATCGGTGATGGTTACTCCCTGATGGTTTAAATCTTTAATTAGATTGGTGACGGGTTTGAAAAAATCGGCGCTGGGGGGTTGACTTGGTTGCAGTTCTAGGGTTTGTTCTTGGGAAGCAAGAACGATTTCCGAAGCGATAATTAGCATTAGAGAGGTGGTTAAGCCAAATAAACCCAGATTATTTTTGATCTTCATTTTTTTTTATCACCGAGAGATTGTTAATTTCTTCTGGTGAGAATTCTAGCGTTTCCTCGCGGGAAAGGAAACTAATCAGTAAAAAAAATTTACTAATTTCTAAGTACCTAAGCAAAATTAATTACACATCTAAGCCACTACTCCGTCAGACTTCTGGTGTGAGGAAACAGTGAACTGAAAACTCAAATCCGATCCCTAATAGCTGTCTCCCGTCTCCCGTCTCCTGTCTCCTGTCTCCTGTCTCCTGTCTCGACTAGGAAATTAATTTTGCACGACTACTTACCATACTTATAATAAGCGGCACAAGCACCTTCACTAGAAACCATACAAGTACCGATGGGATGTTCAGGAGTACAAGCAGTACCAAATACTTTACATTCCCAAGGTTTTAAAACACCTTTAAGAATTTCGCCACACTGACAAGCTTTGTGATCTTTAACACGCTGATTGGGTAGGGTAAATTTTTTCTCCGCATCAAAATTACTGTACTCATCCCGCAGTTTTAACCCTCCTTGGGCAATTTCTCCTAAACCTCGCCATTCAAACTGATCCCGCAGTTCAAAAACTTGCTTGATTGCCGATAAAGCGACTCTATTTCCTTGATTTTGTACCACTCGATCATACTGATTTTCGATCTCACATCTCTGCTCATCTAATTGTTTTAATACCATCCAAATTGATTGGAGAATATCCAAGGGTTCAAACCCAGAAACTACCAAAGGTTTATGATATTCTTGGGCAATAACTTGATAGGGTTCTGTGCCAATTACCATGCTAACATGACCGGGACCAACAAAACCGTCTAACTGTAAATCTGGGTTATCTAACAAAGCTTTCAGAGCGGGAATAATCACCACATGATTAGAAAATAAACTAAAATTAGTGATGCCATCTCTTTGCGCTTCTAAAACGGTTAAAGCTGTGCTAGGAACGGTTGTTTCAAACCCTAATGCTAAAAATATTACTTCTTTATCGAGATTTTCTCTGGCAATTTTTAAGGCATCGCGAGGAGAATAAACCATGCGAATATCATCACCTTTTGCTCGCGCTTGCAGCAGACTCAAATGGGAACCGGGGACACGCATAGTATCGCCAAAAGTTGTCAGAATTACGTTCGGTTTTTGTGCGAGAAAAATGGCATCATCTAAACGACCTCGCGGCATCACACAAACGGGACATCCAGGACCATGAATTAATTCGATAGTTTCCGGAAGTATGGCCTCGATACCGTATCTAAAAATTGAGTGGGTATGACCTCCACAAACCTCCATAATTTTAGTAACTTTTTCCCGCTTTTCAGAGATTCTTATCGATAATTGTTCAATTTGCTGAATTAATCCTGCCGCTTTAACGGGATCACGAAATTCATCAACGTATTTCATTGTTTATCTCCTTTAATTATAATTTTTAGCTGTCGGTAGTCAGTAATAATTGCCGTGATTTATAGCATTTCCTAAGCTAGTGAGGTACACCTATTTTTCTTCCCTTTTGCCTTTTGCCTAAAATCCATAACTTTTGTACATCAGGAGACTAAAAAACGCTATATATTTCCTAAGATCAACAACAAAATCAATTTATGTATGGGTGACTACTTAAGAACATTAATTATGATTAAATTCTGACTCTAATTCTGCTAATTGTGTTAATAAATTTAAGGTTTCTTGCGCCTCATCTTCATCAATTCGATTCATGGCAAAACCCACATGAACTAATACCCAATCCCCTACACAAGTATTAGCGGGATGGTCTTCATCAACAATACAAGCGATATTTACTTCTCTTTTTACACCCCCCACATCGACGAGAGCCAGATGATGGTTTTCATCAATAATTGCCGTAATTTGTCCCGGTATGCCTAAACACATAGTTTTTACCTTAAATCTAGTTTTTGTTAATTATACACCGATTTTTTGGCTAGAGATTGCAGTAATATCAACTGACAGCCCTTCTCATAAAGATGAAGTATAAGCTAATTTGGTATCGACGACCGACGACCGGCTCCCGAAAAGGAAAACCGAGTCAAAGGTTATCCTTTTTACTTGCTCTTACCTGCCATTCTGGACTATTGCCCTCAAGAACAGCTTTTTTTCCCGTATCTTTTTTAAGATTTCCCCTGTCCCGGACCGTGGACGCTATCCCAGTAAGGGTAAAACTTTTGTATTAGGGACTACATCTATGATAAGAAATTATTCAATCAATCGATCGGGTGACATTCTAGGCTATGATTTCCCTGACTATAGTTATTTCTCTACATTAAGGAAAATCGACAATGACAGCCTTTCCCATCGATTTGAGCGCCTATAAACCCATCAGTCTCGACCCCAGTAACCCCACCCTCACCGACCACCAAAGAAGCGCTCTAAAAGCCAATATCCAACTCTGTCGCGATGCTATCATCTTTTTTACTGCCACGGGTGCGGCCCGGGGTGTGGGTGGACACACCGGCGGCCCCTACGATACCGTCCCGGAAGTGGTGATTCTCGATGCTCTTTTCCGCAGTCAACCTAGTCAATTTGTACCAATCTTCTTCGATGAAGCAGGACACCGCGTCGGTACTCAATATCTCATGTCTGCGTTAGAAGGTTCTTTACCCCCAGAACAATTAATGCACTACCGCGAGGCCAATTCTAAACTCCCCGGACACCCGGAATTAGGATTAACCCCTGGTGTCAAATTTAGTTCTGGCCGTTTAGGACATATGTGGCCCTACGTTAACGGTGTCGCTTTAGCTAACCCCGGAAAAACCGTTTTTTGTTTAGGTTCCGATGGTTCTCAACAGGAAGGCAATGACGCGGAAGCTGCCCGTTTAGCCGTAGCTCAACACATCAATGTTAAGCTAATTATTG
Organism: Microcystis sp. BLCC-F209; assembly: GCF_041928595.1. Lineage (NCBI taxonomy): Bacteria > Bacillati > Cyanobacteriota > Cyanophyceae > Chroococcales > Microcystaceae > Microcystis > Microcystis sp. BLCC-F209. Next base: position 19,754 of record NZ_JBHFLL010000105.1, on the reverse strand, counting down.
ATGATAATGATGTGACGATTGCCGGTAATCCTTCCAAATATTTACCCGGTTATGATGTGGCTAAAACTCTCGCCGGCCATGGACTAAAAGTGTTAGTGGGAGATGGGGAAGATATCGATAGTTTGTATCGCAATATCTGTGAAGCAATTAATACTCCTGGCCCGATTGCGATTATTAATAAACGTCCCATGTGTCCCGGTATTGAAGGTTTAGAAGGTTCTAACCACGGTCATGACGTGATTTCTGTACCCTTGGCTTTGAAATATTTAGAGGCAAAAGGACACAGTGCCGCAGTGGAATATCTCAACAGTATTAAGAAGCCTTCTAATGACTATAAATTCCTCGGTTCTGGGGATAAATGGGGTTCTAACCGCAACGTTTTCGGCGAAGCGGTGGTCAGTCTTTTAGGCAAAATGAGCGAAGAAGAACGCAAAGCTAATGTATTAGTAGTAGATAGCGATTTAGAAGGTTCCTGCGGTCTGAAAATTATCCACGATAAACATCCCGAAGTGTTTATTCCTTCCGGTATTATGGAACGGGGTAATCTTTCGGCAGCCGCCGGTTTTGGTATGGAAAAAGGTAAACAGGGAATTTTCGCCACCTTTGCCGCTTTTCTAGAAATGTGTATTTCTGAAATCACCATGGCGCGTTTGAATTATTCTAATCTTTTATGTCATTTTTCCCATTCCGGTATCGATGACATGGCGGATAATACCTGTCACTTTGGTTTGAATAATTTCTTTGCCGATAATGGACTCGATGACGGTTACGAAACCCGTCTTTATTTCCCAGCCGATGCGGCACAAATGACCGCTTGTGTCGAGGCAACTTTCCATCAACCCGGTTTACGTTTTATCTTCTCGACTCGTTCTAAAACTCCCAATATTCTTGATACTAACGGTAATAATTTCTTTGGCAATGGTTACACCTTTGTCCCCGGAAAAGATGAAGTAATTCGAGAAGGCACTGCCGGTTATATCATCAGCTTTGGCGATGGTTTATACCGCGCTTTGGATGCAGTAGAACGTCTAAAACAAGAAGGTATTGACGTGGGTTTAATTAATAAACCGACTCTCAATGTAGTGGATGAAGAAATTATCACTAAAGTTGGTAATTCTCCCTTTGTTTTAGTGGTAGAAGCATTTAACCGTCGTACGGGTTTAGGTAGCCGTTATGGTTCTTGGTTACTCGAACGCGGTTTAACTCCTAAATACGCCTATATCGGTACTCACCATGAAGGTTGTGGCGGTTTATGGGAACAATTCCCCCACCAAGGTATTGACCCAGTTGGTATCATTAGTAAAGTTAAATCTTTAATCGCTTAGATAGTATTTTAGGGTGGGCTTTAATCAGTTATCAGTTATCAGTTATCAGTAAACAGTAATTAGTAAACAGTAATTAGTAAACAGTCATCAGAACGTAGGTTGGGTTGAAGCATGAAACCCAACGCCTGCATTGGTTACGCTACCGCTAACCCATCCTACAAATAATTGTGCCTCCCTACTTAGGTTTTAGATTCGGCCCTTGTAAACAGTGAACAGTAATCAGTAATCACTGGACATCTTTAATAATTAAGATTTTAGCTTGGTTGAGAGCTTGAACAATTGTACTAAAATTTCCCAGAAGCAGTTTAAATCCCTGACAGCTTATAAACTTTAGCGGCTTAAATCGCACCATTGAGGGGAAATCCCCCTTAACTAGGTACGGTAAGCCCCTAGGAGCCGACAAACCGGTCAATCTAGAATAATCTTTAGGGTATAAAAGTAATCTCTTATAGAAAATGCAGCCAACCAATCCACAACAATTTACAGAAAAAGCTTGGGAGGCAATCGTCAAAACGCCGGACATTGCCAAACAGCACAGCCAGCAACAAATCGAAAGCGAACATCTAATGAAAGCCCTTCTTGAACAGGAGGGATTAGCTGGCAGTGTCTTTAGTAAAGCTAATATTAGTCTAGCCCGTTTGCGGGATCGAACCGATGATTTTATCCGTCGTCAACCGAAAATCTCTAACCCCGGCGACTCGATTTATTTAGGTCGTAGTTTAGATAGTTTACTCGATCGAGCGGAAAATTATCGCCGAGAATTTGGAGATGACTTTATCTCGATCGAGCATTTAATTTTAGGTTACGCTAAAGATGATCGCTTCGGTAAAAATATTTTTCAAGAATTCGGACTTACCGAAAACAAACTCAAAGAAATTATTCAACAAGTCAGAGGTAGTCAAAAAGTGACCGATCAGAATCCAGAAGGCAAATACGAGGCCCTAGAAAAATACGGACGGGATCTGACCCAATTGGCACGGGAAGGTAAATTAGACCCCGTAATTGGACGGGATGACGAAATCCGTCGCACCATTCAGATTCTCTCGCGTCGGACTAAAAATAACCCGGTTTTAATCGGGGAACCGGGAGTAGGAAAAACTGCCATTGTCGAAGGATTAGCCCAGCGGATTATTAACCGTGATGTGCCAGAATCTCTGTTAGATCGGACTCTCATTTCTCTCGATTTGGGTGGCTTAATTGCGGGAGCAAAATATCGCGGGGAATTTGAGGAAAGATTAAAAGCTGTCCTCAAGGAAGTCACCGATTCTCAAGGCAATATCATCATGTTTATTGATGAAATTCATACCGTTGTCGGTGCGGGAGCCACTCAAGGGGCAATGGATGCGGGCAATTTATTAAAACCAATGTTAGCCCGGGGTGAATTACGTTGTATTGGGGCCACTACCCTCGATGAATACCGCAAATATATCGAAAAAGATGCGGCGCTAGAAAGACGTTTTCAAGAGGTTTTAGTGGATGAACCAAATGTGGTCGATACTATTTCGATTCTTCGCGGTCTCAAAGAACGTTATGAGGTGCATCATGGGGTGAAAATTGCCGATAATGCTTTAGTGGCGGCGGCACTGCTTTCTAATCGTTATATTAGTGATCGCTTTTTGCCCGATAAGGCCATTGATTTAGTTGATGAAGCGGCGGCTAAATTGAAGATGGAAATCACCTCTAAACCAGAAGAACTCGATGAAATTGATCGCAAAATTCTCCAGTTAGAAATGGAAAAACTTTCCCTACAACGGGAATACGATCCAGCTTCGCGAGAACGGTTAGAAAAGTTAGAAAAAGAACTGGCTAACCTCAAGGAAGAACAATCGGGATTAAATGCCCAATGGCAAGGGGAAAAAGAGATTATCGATAAAGTTCGTGGGGTTAAAGAAGCGATCGAACAAGTTAATCTGGAAATTCAACAGGCCGAACGCGATTATGATTATAATCGGGCTGCGGAATTAAAGTTCGGAAAATTAACCGATCTGCAGCGGCAAATGTCCGCCCTAGAAACTCAATTGGCCGACAAACAAACCACCGGCAAAAGTTTATTAAGAGAAGAAGTTCTCGAATCGGATATCGCCGAAATTATCTCGAAATGGACGGGAATTCCTCTCAATAAATTAATCGAATCGGAAAAAGAAAAACTCCTCAATCTGGAAGAGGAATTACACGAAAGTGTCATCGGTCAAGAGGAAGCGGTCACAGCCGTAGCCGAAGCGATTCAACGTTCCCGCGCCGGTTTATCGGACCCCCACCGTCCCACGGCCAGCTTTATTTTCCTCGGTCCGACGGGTGTTGGTAAGACAGAATTGGCGAAAGCTTTAGCTCGCAATCTCTTTGACACCGAAGAGGCTCTAGTTCGCATCGATATGTCGGAATACATGGAAAAACACAGCGTTTCCCGTCTCATGGGTGCGCCTCCGGGATACGTCGGCTACGATGAAGGAGGACAATTAACCGAGGCAATCCGGCGTCGTCCCTACTCTGTCATCCTCTTTGATGAGATTGAAAAAGCCCATCCCGACGTTTTTAACGTTATGTTACAAATCCTTGACGATGGGCGCTTAACCGACTCTCAAGGTCATCTGGTTGATTTCAAAAATACCATCATTATTATGACCAGTAATATCGGTTCTCAATACATTTTAGACGTGGCCGGTGATGAGTCTCGTTATGAGGAAATGCAGGCCCGGGTGATGGAAGCAATGCGGAATAGTTTCCGTCCCGAATTCCTCAATCGTATCGATGAAACGATCATTTTCCATAGTTTACAAAAAGCACAACTGCGCTCGATTGTCAAACTACAGATCGGTAATCTCAGCGACCGCTTGATGGAACAAAAATTAGCCCTGAAATTTGCCGATATTGCCCTCGATTATCTAGCAGAAATTGGTTACGATCCAGTGTACGGTGCGCGACCCCTAAAACGAGCAGTACAAAGATATGTGGAAACTCCGATCGCTAAGGCAATTCTGCGCGGCGAATTTAAAGCGGGAGACACGATTTTTGTCGATGTGGCCGATGAAAGATTGACCTTTAAACGGTTAGCTTCGCCAGTAGTAACCGCTTAATTAAGTAAGGGTGGGCAATGCTCACCCTTTGATTATTATGGAAGCAGGGGATTTTTGCTTGAATCTATGACTGTAACACTGTTCGCACCACCGGCTGAAATAATTCACCTGTCCGGGATTAGCTGGAAAACCTACGAAACGCTGCTGGAAGAAATGAGCGATCGCCGTCTCCGGCTGACCTACAATCGTGGCAATTTAGAAATCATGGCTCCTTCGACCGGACACGAAAGATTCAAGAAAGTGGCGGGGCGATTTGTTGAGACAATGGCTGAAGAACTCCGGATTCGGATAGAACCCTTGGGGTCAACCACCTTTAAACGCCCTCAATTAAGCGGTGCAGAACCAGATGAATGCTTTTACATTGATAATATTGAGGCGGTTCGGGGGAAAAAGCGACTGGACTTAAATGAAGACCCACCACCGGATTTAGTCATAGAAATTGATGTCACCAGCAGTTCTCAAAATAGCCTTCAGGTTTATGCAGATCTAGGCGTGGCAGAGGTTTGGGTTTATAATGGGGAATCTCTGGTTATCCAACAATTACAAAATGGCACTTATATCACCTCCCCAACCAGTCGATTTTTTCCTAATTTACCCATCTTATAAATTGCTATATTTTTACAACAAGCTGGCCAGACAGATTACCTAGAGTTAGTAAAAGCATTTCGGAATTGGGTAAGAAGTCAGTTGAAAAAATAAATCTGAACTGGAGGCTCAAAAAGGGAAACTTGTTAATTTCCCCTTTTGGGTCGTCGGTCGTCAATACCAAATCAGGTTACACTTCATCGACCCGAAGGTTAATGCGGATGGAGGGACTCGAACCCACACATCGAAAAGATACTAGAACCTAAATCTAGCGCGTCTACCAATTCCGCCACATCCGCAAATATGTCAGCTTATTCCATCATAGCATAAGATACTATAGGAAAGATAAAATTTTTTATTCTTAATAATTTTATGCTCTTAGGTTTTGTCTTTCAGTCTCCCGGCCCCGTCTTCTGGGAGATCGGACCGATTTCGGTGCGCTGGTATGGATTTCTCATCGCTATGGCGGTATTATTGGGTGTCACCCTCTCCCAGTACCTCGCCCAAAAAAGAGCGATCAATCCCGATTTAATCGCTGATTTGGCCATTTGGTTAGTAGTGGGGGCCATACCTGCAGCCCGTCTGTACTATGTTCTGTTTCAGTGGCAAGAATACGCGCAAAATCCTGCTGATATTATCGCCATTTGGAAGGGAGGTATCGCTATTCACGGGGCAATTATCGGGGGTTTGCTGGCGGCCCTAATCTTTGCTCGCATTAATCGGGTTTCTCTTTGGCAATTACTCGATCTGGTGGCCCCTTCCGTCATTCTCGGTCAAGCGATCGGACGTTGGGGTAACTTTTTTAATTCGGAAGCTTTTGGCAGTCCGACTAATTTACCCTGGCGGTTGTTTATTCCTCCGGCTAGTCGTCCTTTAGAATATATCACCGTCGATTATTTTCACCCTACCTTTCTCTACGAATCTATCTGGAATCTGGGAGTTTTTGCCCTACTTATCTATCTATTTTTCTGGGGTTTAAAACACCCTAGCAAATTAAAAATTGGCACCCTTACCCTAGTCTATTTTATCGCCTACAGTCTAGGTAGATTCTGGATCGAGGGACTACGCACCGATAGTTTAATGTTTGGTCCTCTGAAAATGGCACAAATAATTAGTTTAGCAGCGATCGCTGTCGGTCTTTTCGGTTTATTCTGGTTATATAAACTCCAGCGTCCTTTACCGGATGTGGTGGCGACCGTCAGTTATAATCAAAAGTTACCCTAGCTAACCCTGACCATGGATCTAGTAACAATTTTTCAACAGGTTTTAAACGGTTTATCTATCGGTAGTGTCTATGCTATTTTTGCCCTCGGTTACACTTTGATTTTTTCCATTTTAGGGATTATCAATTTTGCCCATGGCGCAATTTTTACCCTCGGAGCCTATTTTACCTATGCTCTAGCGGGGGGAGTTTTCGGTTTTAATGGTTTATTGGCTAATGCCAAATTACCCTTTTCCTTACCCTTTTTTTTAGCACTCTTGCTAGGCTGTATCCTTTCAGGTTTCACCTCGGTTCTTCTGGAAAGATTGGCCTTTAAACCCCTCCGGGTACGGGGTTCCGATTCCCTCTTAACTTTGGTTTCTAGCCTAGGAGCAGCGGTGGTGATTGTCAATGTTATTCAATACTTAGTCGGGGCAGAAATTTATACTTTTCCCGATGGTATCTATGGCAATCTTCCCCCCGCAATTAATTTCGGTACAGATGATCGGCCCGTGGCAATTCGCACAATTCAGATTATTATTTTTCTGGTTTCAGCAGTTATGGTGGCTTTACTAACTTATTGGGTTAATTTTACCAAAATGGGCAAAGCTTTACAAGCGGTAGCGGAAGATGTCACCACGGCCAGTTTGTTGGGGATCAATCCCGAAAAATTTATCGTGATTACTTTTTTTATTAGTGGTGCCTTGGCAGGTTTAGCAGGAACTTTAGTCGGCTCTAGTGTTAGTATCGCTGGCCCCTATTTCGGTATTGCTTTCGGATTAAAAGGTTTAGGAGTGATTGTTTTAGGGGGATTGGGAAGTATCCCCGGAGCGGTCATCGGTGGTTTATTATTGGGTATTGCCGAAGCTTTTGTTCCCGCAGAATATTCCGGTTATCGAGAGGCGATCGCTTTTGCTATTCTCTTTATTATGTTGTTAGTTCGTCCCCAGGGTTTACTAGGCAGAAAGTTAATTGAAAAAGTCTAAGTAAGTTTAATTGGCCCGGAGAAAAACTGTTTTTCCCGACAAGGAAGATTGATAGGCAGCATAGGCCACTTCTAGGGCATAAAGACTGGCTTGGGGAGTAACATAGAGAGGAACCCGATCAAACAGATAATCTAGCACCATGGCGGTATCTTTGGCAAAAAGACCGCGACGGGTTTCCGCTTCTAAAGCTTGGCTACCTTGACTATTAATTAACTGCCCTTTTTCCCCTTCAAAAATTAAGCTGCCCCCCTCACCATGAATAGTGAAAGTTCGCTCATTTTGCCAAAAAACTTGGCCTTTACCGTAGGTAACTTCGGCAATTAAGCCATTTTTAAATAATAACTGCGCCTCACACAAACAGGCAAGAAAATAATCGGATTCCGAACCATTCCAATAACGACAATGACAGGATACGGACTCCACTTCCCCAAATAAATTAGTAAAGCGATGGATACGAGAAAGGGCTGCAATCAAAGGAAAACCGAATAAATCCCGATGAAATGTCCAGCGCTGGGGTGCTGGTCTGCCTGGGACGATCGTGGTATAACGGGCTAGGTGGATATTACCGAGGCTGGCTAAATATTGCTGTTGGGTTTGATGCAGTCCCCCCAAAAGTTCGATATGTTCGACGTGCAGTAATTTGTTCTCGGTTTCGGCTAGGGTGATTAATTCTGCTGCTGCCGCTGGGTGGAAAGCCAGAGGATACTCGACGATAACGTGCTTACCAGATTTTAAGGCCGTACGCGCAATCAAAGCATGGGACTGATTAACGTTGGCAATGACAATCAGATCGAGATCGGGATGGCTGGCCAGGCTTACTGCCGAATCTAGGGCAGAAATTTGGTATTTTTGCGAGAAATTAGCGATCGATTCGGGACTATTACCGCTAAAATACAGAAGCTCGGTGCGATCGTCGGCTTGCAAGCTTTCAGCACGACGTTGAGCGGCGAACCCTGTGCCAACTATACCAATTTTTAAGGGACGATGAGAAGTCATCAGGGGCATTCTGGCGACATTAATTATCGGGAAGTGGGGTGTGGGGTGCAGGGTGTGGGCTGTGGGGAGATAGGGGTGTGGGGAGATAGGGGTGTGGGGAGATAGGGGAATTTCAACTAAAACCCCAAAACCCTAAAACCCCAACTCCCTAAAACCCCAACTCTCAACTCCTGAATACTCTCTCCTGAATACTTTCTACTGAATTCTGCCTTTCCTAGCTTTATCTTTGCAATCAACTCATCTATTATCTCAAAAATAGCGCCATAAAAGATGTGGGGGGGGTGAATTCAGATTTTGAATGGACAACGCCAATTTTTTGCTCCTGTTTAGGCCTCAGATCTTCTAAACTGCCGTCGGTTGTCGGGGAGCATGACGACGAGGGGAAACCACCACGGGAGTGGGCGACACCGTACAGGTTAATTCTAGAGACTGTTCTAAACTAACCACCCGATTGAGTTGTTGCCATTCAGTGCTAAAAGGAGGCATCGCTAGAGCGCAGGCTTTCCAATGAGCTTCGACGGGAACATCTAGTTGTTGACAAGTGCCACCGCGCCGACCTTGGGTTTGATAGTATCGGCAGTATCGACAGGAAGAAGTAAGAAAGTTTGCTGCTTGCATGGGTGGGCTTTAAAAGGAAGATGATTATAAGGAACTCAAAGGATGACTCTCTTTTTGCTCTGTGTAATATTGTCCTACCCCGTGCCAAGGCTATTTTCCTGACTACCATAGCTAGAACTGTTATGCCATATAGTTTTTAGTGATCCCCAAAAAAAATTTTGTTTTTAGAATCTTTTAATAGTTACTTTGCAAAAAGCAGCACTGTCTCAAAACAGAGGAGTTTAACTCAGTTGTGACCGCGGTTATCGGCTCTAGTATCGCCGATAACAAACCGGGGATCAAGCCTTAGCCGAATAGAATTGATGAATACAGGTTCAATTAAGACAGAAAAGATCGGCCAATTGATTCCCGACTCAAAAGCACTCTTTCCACAAGACTATAAAAAAAATTAATCTTTTACCCCAGCGGACTGGGCAAAACAAAAAGCACAACATTGCCAACGCTCAAGCTCTCCGGAGGGAGTGGGAGACTGACAACGAGGACAAATCGGCCAGGATCGGGTTCTGTGAACTATTTTCTGGCTCCAACTCTCTAAACCGTCCAGTTGCCGGGGATTTTCTGGCGGTTTTTCCGGGGTGACATAACTAGGATGATCTCTGAGGGAATTAGGTGCGATCGCTTCTGGGGGAATTAACTTACTATCCTGCTGCCAACGGGCAGCAGAAAAGCGCATATCGCTCAGGGAAGTCTCTAACTGACTATTAAGCCGTTTTAATAAGCTATAGCGTTGTAAGGACAATTCCTGTGCTAAAGCGGCGCTACTGGTAGCCACCGATAAAACCCCGCGACTCAGGGAAAAAGGCCGGGTTTGCTCCAGCAGACGGGGATTAATAATTTTTGGCCATAATTGCAGCACTTGCTCGTAGTGGCAATATTCTTCCCAACCCGCCTGTTGAGTAATAGCCGCCAAAATTTTGTCAAGAGAATGTAAAGACATCTGGAAAATCTAGAGAGTACCACGTTAGACTAGGACGAAAAAACCCCTAAGTAGCTGGTTATAATTAAATTAAAAATGGATTTTAGATTCGATCCCCCCTGCCCCCCTTGATAAGGGGGGTGCCGATCCCCCCTTAGTCCCCCCTTGATAAGGGGGGTTTCTGATAATTTTTAACGCCTACCTACTTAACTTTTCAGCATAACCCTATAATACCGTCATGAAATCCGATCGACCCCCATCCCGCCAAGATTTGCCTCTCTCGATCGTCCATCAACCCAGTTCAGCCATCGATCCCGCTCAGAAACCAGAATACCTAGAAGCTTCTGTCATCAATGTCTATCCCCAAGCTAAAGATATCTTTTTTACCCCTTGGGGTATCCGGGCAATGGTGATCTTTTTAATGGCTAATAGTCTCCTCTCTCTCAATCAATGGTTAACCAGCACCACCCCCACCCCGAGGAAAGCTGAGAATTCCCCCCGGGAGCAGCACCAAAATAACTCCCGCCACCTCGATCGATTGATAGCGATCGCTCGTCCAGTACAGAAAACCCCTCAAACCAGTCCGATCGCTAATATTCCCGCTCCTCCCCTTAAAACCAGTCCGATCGCTAACATTCCCGCCCCACCGGTGGTTCAGCCTCCCCCCACCGCTATCAATCTGACTAACGCCCTCTTACCCCCGAATCCGCCACCGTCCCTCATGCCCGCCCATCAATTACCCGTCAGTAAGATCAAGCAATCTTTACCCGTCGCCCCCTCTTCCCCCGCTACCCCGCCCGTATCTTCCCTAGTTTCCGCACCACCACCACCACCGCCCAAAGTCACCCCCGCCCCCTCTCCGGCGGTCATTAACGAACGAATGTTAGAGGAATTGCGTCAAAGAGAAGAATCACCCGCTAATTTACCCTTTTTTCAACGGGAAAAAGCCCGTCGCTTGGCCGATCAAAACCGACAGGATGCGGCCGAGTTGATGAAACAGTTACCGCCAGAATTACAAGTGGCCCCTTCTCCCAGCAGTCCGCCACCTTCAGAAACAGTCAATCCCTCCCAGTCCCCCGTCCCTAGTTCTATCATTATTGATAGGAGCGGCACTTCGGTAAACTACTAGGGTTGGTATCGGGAGGACGGCAATGGGTTTGTTAGATCGCATGGGCCAAGCAATTCGCGCCCAAGTCAATAGTCTGATTCAGGAAAACCAAGATCCAGAAAAACTGCTGGAAAAGGCCATCTTGGCCATGGAAGGGGAATTGATGCAAATGCGACAAGCCCTGGCGGCAGCCGTCGCTACCCAGAAACGTACCGAGCGCCAAAGACAACAACAGGAAAAAGCCGCTCAAACTTGGCACGAACGCGCCCAATTAGCCCTAGATCACGGTAACGAAGAACTCGCCCGCCAAGCTCTCAGCCAATGGCAAACCTATCAGAGTCAGATCGCCCCCCTACAAACCTCCCTGCAACAACAAACGGCTATTATACAAAAATTAAAGAAAGAACTCTTGACAATTGAACGCAAATATGCTGAGATGAAAGCACAGAAAAGCCTTTATGTGGCCAGATTGCGATCAGCGAGCGCCAGTCAAAAAGCTCAAGAAATTATGGGCAGTTTGAACAGCGGTCAGATGGGGACTATTTTTGAGAAATTAGAAGCAAAAGTCCTAGAAGCCGAATCCCAAGCCGATTTAATCCAGTATAAAGACCCCTTAGAGCGACAATTCCAAGATTTAGAGGGACAAAAACAAATTGAAGCGGAATTACTCAAGTTAAAACAAGAAAACTTGGATGGGTGATAGGGAATTATAAATTATGAATTATGAATTATGAAGTGGGGTGTAGGGTGTGGGGAGAAAAAAGCTGTCTCCTGTCTCCTTACTCTTGACTGTTGACTCCTAACTCCTATCCCCTATCCTAGCTCTCGTGGTTTATATTGGATAATAAGCCGTTAGGCAAGATGGGAAATTTTAAGAACAGTTAACTGATTTAGTACACACTGAGAGGAACAAGAGCGTCATGGGTTTATTTGATCGCCTTAGCCGAGTTGTCCGAGCTAACCTCAATGATATGGTGAGCAAGGCTGAAGATCCAGAAAAAATGCTGGAGCAAGCTGTCAGTGATATGCAAGAGGATCTAGTACAGGTACGTCAAGCGGTTGCTAGAGCGATCGCAGAACAGCGACAAACGGAACAAAAATACAGCAAAGACCAGTCAGAAGCCAATAAATGGGAACAAAGAGCCAAATTAGCCCTTTCTAAAGGGGATGAAACTCTCGCTCGGGAAGCTCTTAAACGCAAGAAAGATCTAACAGAAACCGCCGCCATTCTCAAAAATCAACTGGATCAGCAAACGGTACAGGTAGATAGTCTGAGAAAAAACTTGATTGCGCTCGAAAGTAAGATTTCTGAGGCAAAAACCAAGAAAAATATGTTGGTAGCTCGCTCCAGAGCCGCAAAAGCTAACGAACAAATCCAGAAAACCCTTGGCAGTATCAATACCAGTAGTTCCGTGGATGCTTTTGAGCGCATGGAAGAAAAAGTTATGCAGTTAGAAGCCAGTAGTCAAGCGCTCGCTGAATTGGGTCCTAGCGACATGGAACGTCAATTCGCTGCCCTAGAATCGGGCAGCGATGTGGATGATGAATTAGCAATGCTAAAAGCACAAATGTCCGGGGGAGCATTACCCGGTACAACTTCTAGTCAACCCACTTTACCCCAAGCAACCACCGTCAGGGATTCGGTAGTGGATGCAGAATTAGAGGAATTGCGATCGAAGTTGAAAGAACTGTAAAACTTTGAGAGCGTCGAGACGTACTATCTACGGTACGTCTCTATTTATTAATTTTGTTGTTGAGATAGGGAATAAGCTAAAACGCATTTTAACCGCCTATCCTTAGATTAGTTCTCTCCTCCGACGTCGGGGTAGGGTTGATTCATGAATCAACCCTACTATGAATCAACCCTACTATGAATCAACCCTACTATGAATTAACCCTACTATGAATTAACCCTAACATGAATTAACCCTAACATGAATCAACCCTAACATGAATTAACCCTACTATGAATTAACCCTAGGGGCAAGGGGGGGTGTTGCCTCTTGGCTCATCTCAACAAGCAATTTAAATACTTAACATCTTCTTAATTGCTACTCATAATTAACCATCACTATTATGCGGGATGATTTATCTAATTTACGTTCCTCAATTATCGAAGTAATTGCCTTACAAAAAAGAGCCGAACAACAGTACAACCAGGCACAAGCTGAGGTTTTAAAATGGCAAGAAAGAGTTAAACTCGCCCTAGATAAAGGTGATGAGTCTCTGGCACAAGAAGCTAATATAAAGAAAAAACATCACATTAATACCGCAAATATTATTAAAAATCAACTGGAAAAACTGAATATCCAAGTTGATAAACTGAAAGAAAAATTGCCGATTTTAGAAAGAAAGATTAACGAAAAAAGTATCGGCAGTATAGATACTATTTACCCTTCAGCTTTTGAGCGCATGGAAGCAAAATTTATGCAGTCAGAAGCCAGTAGTCAAGCGATTGGTGAATTGAGTCCTAGCGACATGGAACGGGGGTTCTTCTAGATTCTGTGTGATAAGTTTAACTTACATAGGATCGATCGATCTTTGTGTCCTTTGTGTCTCTGTGGTTCGTTCCACTCACTGCCCCAAGACTGTATCTTAGAATACATTTTACCCACCAAACCTGGGAGAGCCGAACGGGTATTCGTTGGACTAGAAGCGAGTAGCGATGTGGATGATGAATTAGCACTGCTAAAAGCACAAATGTTACTGGGTAAAACTGCCCATCCACCCACCCTCAAGGATTCAGCAGTAGATGCAGAATTAGAGCAATTGCGATCAAAGTTAAAAAAACTAGACTTCTTGCAGAAGTCAGGCAAAAGGCAACAGGCAACAGAAATAAGAATAGATGCTTTCAGCATCAGGATTGATTACTTTTTGACTTTTGCAAGAGGTTTACTGTAAAACTTTGAGATGGTCGAGACGTATTACAGCCCTTCTCATCAATATGAAGTATAGCCTAATCTGGTATCTAAGACCGAAGACTGGCTAATGTTAACCGTTTTGGCGTTCCCCAGAACGAAAACTTCGTACCTCATCATTAGAAAAAAATCCCAAGCAATGGCGATCAAAACCCTTTAATTCTGAAGATAATCCTAAGATTCAGCCCGAAAAAGAGCCAGAAAGGTGAGGATAGCTAGGATGGAAGTGAAAAGCAATTTTGACTCGAAATTATCCCAAGGGTATCGATCGCATTTAACGAAACCCTTACCCCAACAGCATAAGACAAGAGAAGGACTTATTAAGGAGAAACCCAGCCATGAAAATCGGCGTAATCAAAGAAAGTGACCAAGGCGAGGCGCGGGTGGCGCTAGTGCCGGATACCGTCGCCCGTTTAGTCAAGGCGGGATTTGAGGTAATGGTCCAAAATGGGGCGGGAATTAGCGCTAACTTTGCCGATAGTGCCTATAGTGCCGTGGGAGCCGCCCTGAGCGAAAACAGCGAATATATCTATGAAACTGCCGATATTATTCTCAAAGTCGTCCCTCCTAGCGATAGCGAGATCGATCGCCTCAAAAATGGTGGTATTCTCATCGGCTTTCTCGATCCCCTGCGTCAACCCCGGCGCATTGCCAAATTAGCCGAGCGCGGGATTACAGCTTTGAGCATGGAATTAATTCCCCGCAGTAGTCGCGCCCAGAGTATGGATGCCCTCTCCTCTCAGGCTAACCTCGCCGGTTACAAAGCGGTACTCCTCGCCGCCGTTGAGCTGCCGAAAATGTTCCCGATGATGACTACCGCCGCCGGTACGATCGCCCCCGCCAAAGTGCTGGTATTGGGGGCAGGAGTTGCCGGATTGCAAGCTTGCGCTACCGCCCGCCGTTTGGGGGCAGTGGTGGAGGCTTTTGATATTCGTCCCCAAGTCAAAGAAGAAGTACAGAGTGTCGGGGCGAAATTTATTGAAATGCCCCTAGAAGAAGATACCGTCGCCGATAACGGTTATGCCAAAGAGGTTTCTCTTAGCACACAGGAGCGCATTTGTCAAGCCCTAACGGAACCAATTAAGCGGGCTGATGTGGTGATCACCACCGCCCAAGTACCGGGGAAACAGGCCCCGCTGCTAGTCACCAAAGAAATGATCGCCACCATGAAAGCGGGGTCGGTAATCGTTGATTTAGCGGCGGAACAGGGCGGAAATTGCGCCTACACCCAACCGGGACGAGAAATCATCGAAAATGGGGTAAAAATCGTCGGAGCCGTTAATCTTCCTGCCACAGTGGCCACCAATGCCAGCCAGATGTACGCCAAAAACCTGCAAATGCTGCTACAGCTTCTAGTCAGCAAAGAGGGCAGTTTAAACCTCGATTTTGCCGATGACATCATTGATAGTGCCTGTGTCACCCACGCTGGCGAAATCCGCAACCAACGCATTAAATCCGCCCTCAGTGAACAGTTATCCGCTTTTTAGCTATCAGGATTCAGGAGGCAGGAGTCAGGAGTCAGGAGTTAGGAGTTAGGAGTCAGAAGGCAGCTTTGTTCTCCCCACTTCCCACTTCATAATTCATAATTCCCACTTCCCCAATCCCCCACTTCCCAATCCCCAACCCCTATCCCCTTTTTAATTAACCAATGACTGCCCAACTTTTAACCGCTTTAGTGGTATTTGTCCTCGCTTCCTTTGTCGGTTTCGAGGTGATCAATAAAGTCCCTCCCACTCTCCATACACCCCTGATGTCGGGAGCGAATGCAATTTCAGGTATCGCCGTTGTCGGTGCGCTCCTCATCGCCGGAGGCACGGATTGGCACGAATTAACCGTAATTTTAGGGTTAATTGCCGTTATTTTGGCGATGGTTAACGTGGTCGGTGGTTTTGTCGTTACCGATCGAATGCTGCAAATGTTCAAGAAAAAAGAGGCTAAATCATGAATAATGCCCTGATCACAGGGATCGAGTTATCCTATCTACTCGCCGCCATTTTATTTATCATCGGTCTTAAACAATTATCTTCCCCCGCTACCGCCCGTCAAGGCAATTTTCTGGCTGCCATCGGGATGCTAATCGCCGTTATTGCCACCTTAATCAATCAAGAAATCCTCAGCTATGGTTTAATCGCCGTGGCGTTGGTGATTGGCTCAATTATCGGCCTAGTTTCGGCGCAAAAAGTCCCGATGACGGCTATGCCCCAAATGGTGGCGATTTTTAACGGTTTAGGCGGTGCTGCCAGTGCTTTAATTGCCATGGGCGAATACTGGCGTTTACTGCAAAGTGGTGAAAATATTGCCTTTGACTCGATACTGATCGCTATTTTGGGTATATTGATCGGCGGTGTCACTTTTACCGGCAGTGTCCTCGCTTTTGCCAAATTACAGGAATTAATCAGTGGCGCGCCCGTAACTTTTCCTTTCCAACAACCCTTTAACATTCTCTTGCTACTCACCTTTTTAGGGGGTAGTGTCTATCTCTTTTTTGATCCCACCTCGATCGATGTTTTCCTGACCTTGGTGGCACTTTCCCTAATTTTCGGGGCTTTATTCGTGCTTCCCATCGGCGGCGGCGATATGCCGGTGGTTATCTCCCTCTTAAACTCTTTTTCGGGACTTGCCGCCAGCGTGGTCGGTTTTATCCTGATGAATAGTATGCTGATCATCGCCGGTGCTTTGGTGGGTGCGTCGGGGATTATCCTGACTCAGATCATGTGTAAAGCCATGAATCGATCGCTGGCTAGTGTACTATTTGGAGCATTTGGTACAGGTGCTAGTGCCGGAGGCGAAGCGAGCGCCACTTCTAGCCTTGATAAATCGGTTCATGCGATCGATTCAGAAGAAGGGGCAATGATGCTCGGTTATGCGCGTTCTGTGGTGATTGTACCCGGTTACGGCATGGCGGTGGCCCAAGCACAACACGCGGTGCGAGAATTGGCTGAACAGTTGGAAAAAAATGGCGTTGAGGTTAAATATGCTATTCACCCCGTGGCGGGAAGAATGCCCGGCCACATGAATGTATTATTGGCCGAAGCTAATGTTCCCTATCCGCAACTCTACGACATGGATGATATTAATCCTGAGTTTGAGCGCGTCGATGTGGCCTTAATTATTGGGGCGAATGATGTGGTTAATCCCGCTGCCCGTCACGATAAAGCTAGTCCCATTTATGGAATGCCAATTCTCGACGTGGATAAGGCACAGCACACGATCGTGATTAAGCGCAGTATGCGATCGGGTTTTGCCGGGGTAGAAAACGAATTATTCTACAATCCCAAAACCTTTATGCTCTTTGGTAGCGCTCAAGATGTGGTAGCACAATTAGTATCACAAGTCAAGGATTTGTCATAATTCTTGACAAATAGGACGGGGTTTTCACCCCGTCTTTTTTTTTATCCGATTTTCCAGAGTTTAAAGATAATCCAGAACTAATTCCCCTTTGCTCACTTTTTCGGTAATTAAAGTTCTGACTAACTCTAATTCTTCCAGGGTCACTTTACCATCAGACCTCATAGCTAGGGCGATTCTTTCCCTTTCTCCTTGAGTGATCACGCCATCAACACTAGCCTGTTCGATAATAGCCCGTAACTTTTCTAGTTCCTGTTGTTCTTCTGCGGTTAATTCTGCTTGATTAGGGCGAGATATTTCCATAAAAATTTCTCCTTGAGTGATCAATACAAACTTGATAATTTTTTTCTAAGTAGTAGAAGCCATGGCAGTTATCCCCAGTCAGGATCAGCAATCAGGGACAATGATTTTAGCAAGAGCTAGACCTTGATTCTTGACAGGGAGCCACTAAACCTCAACAGACGATCGATGATAACTGATAGAGCTTACAGTATAGTGATTAATAGAAGCATTTTGCAAAGAATTATCGAGATAAAGAATGGATATTCGATCGACTGACACCTCGCTCCTTACTTGGACAGGAGATACTTTAGCCCTAGGTTTACCAGAAGGAGCCGTAGAGATTGCAGGAGAATTGGCAGAATTAAACAATAAACTGGGGGGAACCCTAGAGGAACTCATCTCCGAGACGGAATTCGAGGGAAAATTAGGCAGTAGTGCGGCCACTCGTCTAGGTGGTGGTGGTCCGATTCGCAAATTAATCCTGGTGGGATTGGGAAAAACTGCCGATTTCGACCTGCAAACCCTGCGTCTAGCGGCCGCTGCCATCGCTCGTCTGGCCAAACAACAAAAAAGCCAAGCTCTGGCCATCAGTTTACCGGTAGTTGGTGATCAGTCCGCCACCGCCGGAGCAATCACGGAAGGGCTGCTGTTGGCCACCCATCAGGATACCCGCTTCAAGTCCACTAAGGAGGAAAAAGGAGCCAAATTAGAAACCGTCGAGTTATTGGGTTTAGGAGAGCAAACATCTGCGATCGCCAAAGCCGAGCAAATCTGTTCCGGGGTGATTCTGGCCAGAGAATTAGTCAATGCTCCCGCTAACACCGTTACCCCCCTGACCATGGCAGAAACCGCCGAGCAAATTGCCAGCGAATACGGATTAAGTCTCAAAATTCTGGAACAGGAAGAATGCGAAAGCTTGGGTATGGGAGCATTCTTAGGAGTGGCAAAAGCATCAGATATTCCCCCGAAATTCCTTCATTTAATCTATAAACCCCAAGGAACACCGAAACGTAAACTAGCAATCGTTGGCAAAAGTCTAACCTTTGATTCCGGCGGTTTGAATATTAAAGGGGCCGGCAGTGGCATCGAAACCATGAAAATGGATATGGGGGGTGGTGCCGCTACCCTAGGCGCAGCCAAGGCGATCGCTCAATTACGGCCAGAAGTGGAAGTACACTTTATCTGTCCGGCTACGGAAAATATGATTAGTGGTCGCGCTATGCACCCCGGGGACATTTTAACCGCTTCTAACGGCAAAACTATTGAAGTCAATAACACCGATGCCGAGGGACGATTAACCCTGGCCGATGGCTTGGTTTTTGCGGAAAAATTAGCGGTGGATGCGATCGTGGATCTAGCCACTTTAACCGGGGCCTGTGTCGTTGCCTTGGGGGACGATATCGCCGGTTTATGGAGTAGCGATGAGAGTCTCGCGGATCAACTCCAACAGGCCGCCAAATTAGCCGGCGAAAAATTCTGGCCAATGCCTCTAGAAGAAAAATATTTCGAGGGGATGAAGTCTCAAATTGCCGATATGAAAAACACCGGCCCGCGCCCCGGCGGTTCCATTACAGCCGCTTTATTTTTGAAGCAATTCATTAATAATACTCCCTGGCTGCACCTAGACATCGCAGGTCCGGTCTGGTGCGATAAGGAAAATGGCGTTAATAATTCCGGGGCCACCGGTTTTCCCGTCCGCACTCTAGTTAATTGGGTCATGGCCAATAATTAATTTATCGGTGATCGGTAAGCGGTATTAAGTGAGGAGTATTTTCACTGATTACTGTTTACTAATCCCTGAAAAATCTGCCCCACCCCTGACCCCTATCTCAAGGTCGCGAGAGGACTCCCGTTAAACTGCGTAGCGGTTAACGGGAGATGAATCGCGACCAGAATGAAACTAACGCGGTAGCGTTTCCACTTTCCGGGAGTTTTGGTTCTCGACGTATTTTTTTAGTTGTTCGACAGTAACGTCGCCACAACTAGCCACGAAATAAGCTCCCGCCCAAAAATAGGGTTTGTTGTCGAAATACTTTGCCGCCAAATCTGGAAATTCTTGTCTAATTAAGCGACTACTAACTGTTTTAAGGTTAGCGATTAGTTTGGTCCATGATTGTAATCAGTTGAAATATTGGGCGGTAAGTGTTATAATTTAACTATACATCACATCACGAAACTAACGACAGTGATAACGCTTACCTACCAGTACAAACTAAAGGTAAACAGACAACAGGAGATAATCCACATTCTTGATGTTTGCAAAAGCGTTTATAATTACGCTCTTTCAGAACGGAAAGATTGGTTAAACTCTCGAAAGTGTCTTGCGGATCACTGTTCGCTAGTTTCCGAGTACATAATTCCTGCGGATGAACCCTATCCTAATTACTTTGTTCAAGC
>NZ_JBHFLL010000104.1:0-24334 GCF_041928595.1 Microcystis sp. BLCC-F209 | reverse complement strand
CAGACCAAAACCCATCAAAGCGATCGAGGCACGCATCCAAGACAGATAGGTACGTTCGTTGGCCGAATGATCTCGCCAGTAATCGGGGTTAAATTTCTGCTTTGTCTTTCGGGATTTAAACAGCATAGAGGAGTTCCTCGCTGGGAAGTTCAATAAAATCAAGTATTCTTTCTTATGGTTTTAATAAATTGTTTTTATCATCTAGTTTTTCGCTTATCTTTAACCAATTCAAGGGACTTAAGCAGATTATCATCCATAGGTGATCTTGCACCTGTCCAAAAACCATTAAAACCCCTCTAAATTTCGGCGGCTTTCTTCTTTGAGTTGGTGGCTCCAGGCATTGAACCGGCGAACACCGAATACCGTTGCGACTAGCGTACCGAGAAAAATCGCCAAACGTTCCCAAATCGAGAGAGAGTGATAGAGATAATTCGGCATCTGGAATTCGAGCGGTGCGGAGATGAGAGAGGACATACCTCTTCCTGGAGCATTGACGATAACTTTGGCTTGATGGATGGTGAGCCGATCGGCGGTTGGTTGTGGATAGCTGATCTCGTATTCTCGGAGCGCGGTCAGGAACTCTCGTAATCCTTGGCTCACTTCTTCAGCTGAACGCGGGAATCGGGCAATTCCGCCGGTCTCTTTAGCAATCGCTGTCAATCGAGATCGATCGACGATAAACTCGCGGATATCTTCTCCCCAAGGAAGCTGACAGTAGGTAAGGAGAGTATCCACGGTGAGAGGGCGGCCGCGTAACTCCTGGGCGCATTGGGCGCGGGCGCGGAGTCGGGTTAGGGATTCGCCGTATCCCATCGTGTGGACGGTGACGTGAGGGGAACGGGCCAGCAGAGCCAGAGTGGACTGAAAGCGTTGTTCTTCCTTGTTTCGATCGGGATCGGCATCGAATCCATCGGTAAATAGGATCACGCCGAGACGGGGAGGCAGACCCCAAGAATTTTGCTGAAAACGTTCGGAAGTGGTCAGAAAATTGACCGCTTCATCGAGGGGTTGATAGAGATTGGTGGAGGCGCAGACATCAATATTGGCTAACTGGGAAAGTCGAGTTTTGGTTGTTTTGTATGGATAGGCTTCTAGATACTTTTGAATCACTGTCTGATCGACCGGATAGCTATGGGCGCACCCTTGCCCAAAGGGAACTAGGGCAATTTCTACGGGAAGTTTTTTGGTTTTGATCGTGGTAATAAATTTTTGGATTCCCTCGATCGCTCCCTGGAGTTTGACTTGTTGGGATTCATCCCGATTATCCATACTGCCGCTCATATCTAGCAAAATCACTAAATAGGCGGGATCGGGTTTGACTTGATCGGGTGGGGTTATAGTAATTTTCGGGAGAGTTAGGGGAGTTAATCGATATTTAAATTCGGTTTGATTGGCCGCCGTGGTGAGGACGGTAAAGTTATTCGCTTGTAATCCGGGTACGAGCAGGTCACGATGGTCGCGAACTTGTACTTTTAAAGTCACTTGATCGTGGTCGGTAATGGCGCGGAGAATCTTGACGGAATTCGCTCGGACGGAAGCAGAATCGAAGAAAGTGAACGCGAGGATCGATAGGGGAAAAAGCAGAAGGTTTCTACCAGCTTTTTTAGTTGTCCGGATCGAGAAAGCGATCGCAAAAAATAAATCGGTAATAGCGAGTATTCGTGTTTTCATGATAGAAAGTCAACATTTGATTGTGATATAAGGTTTCCGTGGCATTTTCCGATAACATTCTTCTTTGTATTTGTACTTTATTCTCGACGGGGGTGCTAAGTCTCCATTGTTTTCTCTCTAAACTGAGCTTGGCGGCTATTGCAGGTACATCTGGCAAAAATATATCGGCATCTTCCGCAGAACCGATCTGTAAAGATTGGGAAGTATGGCGAGGTAGCTGGATAGATAATCCTTCTTCAATTTGGGTTTGCTCGAAATTGACAATTCTTAAAGAGCGATCGTTAATTTTGGGATAGTTTCCCGATTGGTTATCTTCTCGGGCGCGTCCGAATCCTCTACCGGCTCTCAGTGCGACTTGATAGGTGGGGGTTGTGGAAATGGCGAGCGCCATCCCTAAACCAGCACCGAAAAGGGTGAATCCTAACAGATCTTCATAACCGCCAAGGGGGATTATTGTTCGGAGAAATTCGATCGCTAGGGCGGCAATTAAACCGGCAAGTAATCCGAAAAGGGCAGATTTTATCGGTCGCTCAAAGGTGTTACTTTTCGCACCCTCGGTACTCAGCGATCGCCAAGATAATCCCTCGGCTACACCGGCCCCTAAACCGATTAAACTCCAGCCCACTATGCGAACACTTGCCGGGGGGAATTTTCCCTGGTAAATAATCACAGTTAGCACTGCGGCGATCGCTCCAGCGATTAAACCAGTTTTTAGGGCGATTTTGAGATAACTATTGCGGATTCTTCGATTCGCTTTGTAGTGAATCGGATTACTCAGATAAATGGTCGTTAGGACAAGGGTGACACTTAAACAGATAGTGACGATCGGGAAGAGAATAAACTCGACGTAAAAAGGGAAAGTGCTTCCAGTAATTGTCTTCGATGCGAATTTAAAGAGGTCTAAGATCACTAAGCTCAAGTTCCAGCCGATCAGCGCTGAAATAATGCCCCCCAACAGATAAAAAACAAGTCTCATTTTTTCAATACTCCCTTCCTGATCCAGTTAAACGTTTAGAGACAAAGTATTCCTAGTATTGACTAGAAAGGTTTCCGCCATAGTCTAATGCTGCTAGTGCGTTCGTAGTTGGGGAATTTTCGGTTTGATCGTTGGGTTGCCCTAGCCTCCCCTCAGATTTCTAAATAATAGCATAAGATCCTGTGTCAGGTTCGCCCAAGCTAGGCCGATCAGTCCAGATGAGCGGTGGCTTTTTTGAAGATCGATGAGATGGATTTCGGCTTGGGTGTATATATCTGCGGGAACTTCTCCTTGGCTTACTTGATAAAACAGAGCCGCTAGGCTATAGGCGCGCACTTCGGCGAATAGTCGTGCGAGAAATTCGTATCGTTTTTTAGTAGCATCGGGTAATTTTTTTTGTTGATAGTCTTGTAAAATTTTGTTAAAAAAATGATTGTCTAGTTGACAATCTTCTGGATAGTGGATTTGTATGAGTAGTGATTCAGTATAATATTTTGCGGAGTCATAAAAATAATCTGACCAGAAGCTTTTGGAGCGAATTAATAACCATTGTTTTTCCTGGGGTAGATCGGGAATTTTTCTATTTTTGTATTGCTCCGTTATTAATAGATCATCGATGAGAGCGTATAGTCGCTGTTCGAGGTGAGGATTTTGGTCGAGCGCTTGTTGTTGCATCTCGATGCCCGCGCGCCCAAACTGTTTATTTCCTCTTGGTTTCCGTAGCCAGTCTAGCCAGTTAGCGATTTCTGGAAATGGTTTTAAAATAGCCAGTAATGCTCGATATCTAGCCGCCGTGATATTATAATTTTTAAGCGCAGTTTTATCAACAATAATTTCCCAGTTCCAATGGTCACTGTCAAGACTATATAAATAACTAGAGAGGGCTTGTAAGTTTCGTTCTAGATCTTTATTTTTCGCTAGATTTAGTAAACATCGTTTGACTTGGATATCACTGGATATATATTCGGAAACCGTCGAGAAGGATTCGGGAACTCGATCGAACCGAATAATTAATTGTTCCTGATCGCTATCCTGGGTGTAAACCAGAGAGAATTGTTCGGGAATCTCTAATTGAGACACTCGAAAAGCCCAATTTAGGGGACTAGAATCGTTTGCTTGTAGAGAAAGGGCTAGAGCATGAAATTCTCGACAATCCTCAAAAGTTATATTGTCTAAATATAATGGAGATCGAGAGTATTTTTTTTCTTGTTCTATTTTTTTGATAGAAATATTCACCGAATCGGTTGAATATTTTTTAAAAAAATCATGGCGATTTAGCCAAGAACTAGAAGCTTTTGGGGGTGTTTTGGGAGATGAAGAGGAGGGTTGTAGTTGAAAGGTGGGAGAACCTTGAGTGATCCACCATTCTAGCAGCGTTCCGATTCCGTCTATTTCGCCATCTTGCGAGGGTTTTTCTAACCAGAAATAGCGGTAGCCGATTAGAGGGCGATCGCTGTCATCTCTTAAGGCTGTCGCCACCGCTAATAGGGCATATTTGCCGATTTCTCTAGAGATTAGGGCGATAGTTTGGGGAGGATAACTATCATTAATTCGACAGGCATGATTATGGACGGCATTCGCAATTTCCGGGGGTACTTCCTGATTTTCTCCGCCGATTTCTCGATCAAATCCTGTACTCACATAGCACTCATGTCTTTTAGACCATTTTGGCTCTAGAAGTTTTCGAGAGAATTGATAAATTTCGCATCGATTCCACATCATTAAGCGTCTATTTATCGGGTTTGAATATTTGATCTAGGCAGGCAGAATAGGCGGTATTTGTCTGAGTTTTGCACTGCTGAAAGGCTTTGTATCGAGGGAGAGCGATCGAGTAATTTTCGCTCTCTTTTAGGATTCTTTCTAGGGTATTGATCGCTGTTTTTATCTGCCGATCTTGAATCATGGGAGCGAGAATCGACCAAGTGTTTTTATCTAAATCCCCTCCTGCTGGCTGAATCTGGTATTGTGTTTTGAACTTAGCGATCGCATCCGATACTTTCTGATCCCAAATCGGAGTGATTTCCCCCTCATACAATTGTAGCGAGTGGAGAAGACTTTTCCCTAGGGCAATTTCTGGGGCGTTGAGGGGAGGATTGGCTGTCACTTGGTTAGCGGTGTAAGTTTTATTTAATTCTACCGGAACTGCTGGTGTCAGTTGTTGAAGGAAGGGATATAAAGGATTTTTGATAATACTTGATCTTTCTCTTAGCCATGCTTCGCGTTGAGTGCTGGTTTTCCACTGGGAAGCGTTGAAATCGGGCATCTTTTCCCGTAACTTCTTTAGGTTGTCTAGATTTTTCGCTTGCAGATCTTGTCGGCGATCGCCAGATTCTAGGAGATTAAAATATAAGTATAGTTCCCGAACGGGATCGGAGGGAATAATGGCCGATTGATTTGCGGAAATCTTCGGAGAAAATACCCGTCCGATCGATTGAACTCCCCACAGGACTCCCACCCCCAACACCGTCCCGACTGCCACACTCAACCCTAGACATTGCCAAGGATATTTTTGCCAAAGAATTAGGGCGATTTTCTTGAGAGAATTGGGACTTTTCTCGGAGGATTGTGGAGGAATGGCGGGGGGTCTTTCTAGGGGAATAATTTCGGGGAGGTTCGTGCAGTTTTCCCAAATTTTATCGGGAACTTTACCCGTAGCGAGTTTATAGAAAAAAGCGGCGATCGGATAGGATTTATTCTTTTCTAGAATCCCTGCGATGCTCTCGTAGGACGAGGGATTTTCGGTGGTTTGTCCTTGCTCATGCTGTTTTAAGTCTTCGAGGATTTTCTCGATAAACTCATCCCTTTCTTGAGGGGGTAATTGTTCTTTTTTGAGATAGGCTCGATCGAGCTTTCTAAACAGATCGTTGGTGTAGATTTCTAGAGATTCTTTCCAGAGTGGGGAGTAGTCGATAAGTAGCCATTGAATTACTTCTTCTGATTTGGGGGAGAGGTTCGATCGCAGTAGGAGAAATAACCGAGCGATGAGTTGATGGAGTCTTGTTTTATTCTTGTCTAATATGACCGACTTTCTAGAATACAATTGTATCAACTGCTGCTGTCGATCGAGTGCTTCTTTCGCTTCTTGAGTAACGGGTAATTCGGATGGCTGGAAATGAGTCAATAAGGCTGAGGGAAGAAAGCGAGAGAAATCCAGCAATTTTTGAGGTGCGGGAGATCCTGGCGCTTGTAGGCTATTGAGCCAATCGGAGACGGTAATCGTTAAGTCAGTATGCTGTAAATTGGGATTTAATAGTAGAATCAATGATTTATAAATCTTTTCTTGTTGGGTGTGCTGTCGTTGCTCCAGCCAGGTGCTATCGATCAGCGTTGCCCAATCCCATCGAGTGCTATCGGTTTTTTCTAGTTCTTGAACTAAGATATTTAGGTTTTTATCAATTTCTTTGCCTTCTGAGAGTTCTTTTAATGCTCTTTTTAAACTTTGAATTGATTCAACCTGTACAGGGGAAGTATCTAGTATATCTTGCCCAGTTTTATGGGGAGTTAATGCGGTTGGGATTTTGTTGACATCGGAATTGATCTGACAGTATTCTTGAGTAGTGCAAGCGATTAGGGTAAATTGATTAGGATTTTCTAAAACAGTAACCTTCCACGCCCAAGCGATCGGGCGATTATATTTTTTTTTGAGATATCGAGAAAAAAAATGCAAATGCCAATAACTAGGAATAAAGCTATTGCTAGGAGTAAAAATATGAGGAGTTTGTTGTACTTCTAAAGCAAGTTGCTCAAATTGACGAACTTTATCGAAATCATGAGGACTGTGAAGAATCGCTGAATAATATCCCTGTCCACGATTCTGTTGCTGAATATGTCTGATCTCTGAATAAAGCTTTAGCTCGAAACGGGGGGAATTTCGCTCGACCCACCATTCTAACAATGTTCCCACGGCATCTATTTCTCTATCTAGGGGCTTTTCTAGCCAGAAATAACGATAGCCTACCAGAGGTCGATCACAATCATCTTTTAGGGGAGAGGCTACCGCTAAAACTGCGTATCTATCGATTTCTCGTGCGATGAGGGCAATCTTTCCTTCTGCCGGAGGATAACTATCATTAATCCGAAACCAGTGGTTATGGACTGCATTTTGAATGGGGGTGGGAGGATCCTCATGGGTTCTTAAACCGATTTCTTTGTCGAATCCGCTAGAAACCCACCGATCGCCCTGTCTTTTCGGTTCTAACAATTTCCGAGAAAATTCCTTGATCAAAATGGAATCGCTCATAGTTTTTCTAATCCTCTATGTCTCTGAGTTGGGGATGATCGGTACCCGTGTGTAACCAGTAAATTGGTGCCATTAATCCCAAGGGTCTCCACACTTTTGGGTTATCGATCACTCCAGAAGTCACACCCCCTTCACGGCTAGTAACTTGAACGTTGGCGAGGGGAGAGTCGGGAGAAGCACCTGGCTTCATGCCAAATGCCGAACAAAAAAAATACTTAACAGGACAGGGCCACTCTTTGCCCCAATTTTCTAGTAATTGATAGGTTTTATTAAATTTTAGCCTCATAAATCTGGGGATATCCTGTCGGTGGATTCGCATTTTAGATTGTTCGGCTTTGGTAAAGGCTAAGGCGATCCGATACTGGGAGAGGTTTTGATTTTTCTTTTCTAGTCGCCACTTTAATTGTTGTTTCAAGGTGGCCAATCCCTGGGCGTACTTTTGATCTTCTGTGAAGAAAGTACCATCGAGTAGGATGAGTAATCCTAGGGCAGAGGCACATTCTTCTAGATACTCTTCGATGTGGGAAGTTTTGCCTTGGGATAGTTTTTCAAATAATTCCCCAGCAAAGTCTTTACAAATTATATCGATCGCTTGTCCCCCTTGCCAAGTGGGCTTCATTTGAATCGAGAGGTTATAAGTGGGAATTTCGCTCGGATTGCTGGCTAGATAGGTAGCCATTAACATGGCATTATTTTCTAGGATATCTTTTGCCATAGCGATTAGTTTGGCCGTATCGTCGTCGCCGGGAATAACTTTCTCGATCGGACTATCGGGTTTCGCGTTCGGCCAGTAGGCCAACGCAGATAGATAGGTGGTTTTACCCGATCGCCTCGGTCCGATGATCCGAAATTCGGTAGGCTGAGAATCGGTGGTTTCTGGGGGTTGTTGACGACTCCACATAATTATTCTTCGAGTCGAATGCCTGTCGCTAACCAGTATAGCGGAGGAATTAATCCGTAGGGATACCAGTGATCGGGTTCTCGTAAATAGGCGTTTTTTTCTTCTGGGGAACCGTCGTCGGGCAAGTAGCAGTTTGGCCGGGGATCAAAATCTCGATCGCGGCGACTTCCCAAAACCCCGAATGCAGAACAGGCAAAGAATTGTAATCGATCGGGGGTTAAAGTTTTGGTGAGATGTTTATAGGTTTTGGGCAATCGTACCTCGAATAAATCCTCGTCGGGATCGAGACGACAGGGCCAGAGTTCTCCCCTTTCACATTTAGCCATGACGACGGCGATCCGCAGTTTTTCAATTTCTTGGTTGCGAATTTCCCGCTCGCGAATTTCCTCGCATAGTTTGGTAAATGCGGGGAGATATAGCGATGTGTCGCGTTCTGGTTCCCAATCGGTCATCATCACCATCCAGCTTACGGTCGTAAATAGGTCATCAACCCAAGGGGTGATTTTTTTCCATTGATGAGGGATGGGAATATGTTCAAAAAATTCCCCTGGGAAATCTTTGGCAAGGAGTTCTAGTTCGATGCTCGATCGCTTTTTCCCCCGCGGGATTTTGATGAGAAAGTCATAGTCCTTGAGGTTATGAAGTTGATCAGCATCGAAGGCATCTCCCGCTATCTTTCCTTGATTTGTGATCGTATCGAGCGCGCGTTTCCGTAGGGCCGTGGCTTCATCATTGCGAGGAATCACCTCTAAGTTGGGATATTTTTGTAGTAAACCCGATGGAAGAACGGCTAGGGTGGCAAGATAGGTGGTTTTTCCCGAACTTCTCGCCCCGATCACGCGAATTTCTGTAGAGGCTTTAGGCATTGGCGAAATAAGCTCCTAAATAGACCCAGGGTAATTCTAGTAGAGTGGGATGGTGAATGCTGGTGACGAAAAATTTGGGATTGAGGTAGGGAGGTAGGGAGTTATGTTCGCGGATTATATCATCGGCTAGGGAAAAATAGGTCTTTCGGATATGAGTGTCGTGTTTCCCCCAGAGAAAGGAAGTTTTGGTGTTGTATTGCCAGGTGTTTTTTTCCTCCTCTAGGTTGTGAAATAGATCGGCTTTATGGATAGAGATTAAAATATGTTGTACGCTGGGACAGTGCGAGCGCAAGAGGGTGAGACGTTCCTTGAGTTGTTTTTTCCAGGTCTCCGGGTCGAGAATTTCCTCAAATTCGGGAGTATCTTCTATTTCTTGAGTTCGATATCGATAGGGAGGCAGCAGGAGTAAAACCGCTTGACTTTGACCGAGAGTGTGTACCAGATCTTGATATTTTTCTGGGTTGCTTTCTTGCCACGCGGGTTTAGACCAGGCTTCCCCAGGGGTATCAATCCACTGAACTCTCACATCTCTTTCCGAACCGGAAGGAAGATTGATTCTCAGCAGGAGAGGTTCTTCTTCTTTGTCAAAAGTAGGTGCGATATCTCCCGTTCCTAGATTCGATTTATCCCTGATCAAACTTTGTGGATCGGGATGGGCTATTTTTACATTTTCTAGCGTTCCCTCTACGGTTCCTTTCGCTAAAGCTACTACCATACTGGTTTTTCCGACACGTTGATTCCCGATGATGATGACACTCATAGATCCATTCGCTATTTTACACAATAAAACAGTAAAATTCCTCGTTCCTCGAACTGCCAAGCTTCTCCCCCAGGTAAAGCGGAAACTCTAGCGGGTTTGAGACGGATGACGGTATAGCTATCGGAATAATTCGGATCGTAGTTCTGGCACTCGAATAAATGTTCAACACTTTTATAGTTCCTCTGGTTGATTCTAAAATATTGGCTAGGTACCAAACAATGATAGTTCCCGTCGAGGTACACCTCATAGGAACCCCGGCGCTTATTTTCTAGTACAATTGGATCAGTCCCTCCCATCTCGCGATTCGCTAGGCTTTCTTCTGTAGGAGATACTTCGATCGGGGAGTGGGAAGAGCTAGATACTGAAGGTGCTGTACTCTGGTAAGTCTGGCTCGCGGGTGGTTCAGAAGGTTTCAAAGTAGTTATACCAGTTGGTTCTTTTTGTTCCTGAACTTTCGTATCTTTGGTTTTCCGATTGTGTTTTTCTAATTCTAAATCAGCAATTCTATCATTAATTATACGGTTTTCTTGTGTAATTTTTCGCTCGATATATTTAAACTTTTCAGAGAATTTTTTATCAATGTCATAAAGTTGAGTTTCACTTGCACTCAAATTTTGAGAAGCAACTTGAGAACCAGATGATGGGTTAGAAACCATTTTTCGATTGGCACGTTCGTTCACTCGAATATTGTTTTCTAAATCTTCTAACTTAACTTGAATTTTGTCTAAGTTATCAAAGGCTTCGTCTAAGTGATCAAAGGCATTGTTTAGATATTCTTCTAAGGTATTTAGCTTGTGACTTTGTTCGATAAACTCATCTCTGGTGACTAAATCAGCGCGGATCTTTTGTAATGTATCGTAGGCTAATTCGGCTAGTTGAGCGTTTAATCGTTGATTCCTCCTTTTGCTCTCCTCTAACTCGGACTGAAGACGATCGATCTCCTGTTGCGCTTGCTTTTGTTGCGATCGCAATTCGTCTGCGGGATAGTTAGGATCAAAGTTGATTACTCCTTTTTTCTCTAGTCTCCACTCTGTCCCGTTTGGCATTCCCGACACCTGAGCGGCCTCTAGTAATACAAAATCCCCGTGTTCAGAAAGTTCGTATCCTTGACAGTCGAATAGAGATTTAACGGTGGCTAGATTAAATTGATTGATGCGTAGGCCGCTTTGGGGCAGTAGCCAGTAATTAGCCTCGACTAGGACTATCCAATAGTTCCCGTTTTTCTGTTCGGCTAGAGATGGCCTGTCCCTATTAGATTGAGAAGGATGAACCGCAACTTTGACCACTTTCGGGGCCAGAATTGTGGGCAGGGAATTATAAATATCCACGATTTCGGCGATCGCAAAATTTAGTTTCGTCATCTGGGTAACTTCTCTTATCACTCCTCATCGTACTCTAGCGCACTAAAAACGTAAAACTCCTCGCTGTTGTAACTGCCAAGTTTGCCCACCCGCTAGGGGATAGACTACCGCAGGACGGATGACGGTATAGCTATCGGAATAATTCGGATCGTAGTTCTGGCACTCGAATAGATCCTCAACGCTTTTATAGTTATTCTGGTTGATTCTAAAATTTTGGCTAGGTACCAAACAATGATAGTTCCCGTTGAGGTACACCTCATAGTAACCCCGGCGCTTATTTTCTAGTACAATTGGTTCGCTCCCTCCCATTCGACGATTCGCTAGGCTTTCTTCTGTAGGAGATACTTCGATCGGGGATGAGGAACGAGCATCTCGATAATAATTATCTCCTACTAGGGAGTGGGAAGAGCTAGATACTGAAGGTGCTGTACTCTGGTAAGTCTGGCTCGCGGGTGGTGCAGAAGGGTTCAAAGTGGTTATGCCAGTTGGTTCTTTTTGTTCCCGAACTTTTGTATCTTTGGTTTTCCGATTGTGTTTTTCTAATTCTAAATCGGCAATTCTATCATTAATTATACGGTTTTCTTGTGTAATTTTTCGCTCGATATCTTTAAACTTTTCAGAGATTTTTTTATCAATCTCTTGATAAGCTTGATTATAACCTCTATAAAAAAATTGAGTTTCATTTGGACTCCAATTCTGAGAAGCAACTGAAGCGGACGAGTTCTCTGGAGATTCCCCCTCTCCATATCCTTTAGGGTTTGTTTCTTTACTCCAAAAATTGAATCTAGAAAAGCGCTTATTCGTAGGCTGCTGTCCATTGGGTGATGATTGTTTTGCAGAGGAGGTTTGACTCGATTTTTTGCGAGGTTTTATCCAAGAAATTACACTTGCCGATAAAGCTAATATTGCAAAAAGTAAGGCGGTGTTAGAAGAGGTTTTTTCTTTTTCTAACTGTGCTATTCGATTAGATAATTTTTGTATTTCTGGATCGATCGGAGGTTTAGTGCTTCCTTGAACGGGAGATTTTAATTGTTTAATATTATCTTCTAGTGACTTCTGTTTATCTTGAAGAAACGTCGTAATTTCGTCGACGGTAGTATCTCCAAAGTTACCATAATTATTTTGGGAGATATTTCTTCTTGTAAAAAAATCTAATTGTTTCTGAACATTTTCAATTGCATCTCTTGTCAATCCTGTCTTAAAAGGATTGATTACCTTTTGAGAGATTTCCTCTAAAGAGCTATCGATGTCACCCAAAATTTTCTCAATGGTTGTTTTTTCTTCTTCTTTTAGCTTCGGTAGCTGATTTTTGCGATACTCTTTTATTTTTGTCTGTAAATTTTCTATCTTTGTACTAACCGCATCGCTCTTAATAATTTCCAGCTTTTTCTTGTCAGTAATCGTAATCGCTCCCTTGAGGGCATCGAGAAACTTTTGCTGTTCTTTTTTTAACTCATCGAAAGCTTTATCGATATCGCTCTGTAATTGAGGAGATTTCTCGACGGTTGCCGAGGAGGATTGAGAGGTTTGAGTGCTTACAGAATTAGTCCCTTTCCCGCATCCGACGAGGACAGTAGAAACGAGGAGCAGGGATAGAGCCAATTTAGCATAGCTGACTTTTTTCATAGGATTCACCGATTTTATATATCAGAATTGTAGGATGCCGCGTTCCTCTAACTGCCAGGTTTCCCCTCCGGGTAAAGCGGAAACTCTAGCGGGTTTGAGAAGTTCAAAGTTACCCTCTAGCTGAAGATTTTTACAGTCGAAGAAGTCTTCGATCGCTTTGTAGTTGTGTTGGTTCAGTCTGAGGTTGTTACTCGGTACTAAATATTCTGTGCCGTTTTCTTTGATGATCGAATAATTGCCGCGACGATTTTTCTCGAAGATTACCCGCGAGGAACTACCGATTCTTAGTTTTGTCAAGCTTTCTTCGGTGGCGGTGACGTTGATTGCCTGTTGGGAAAAAGCATCTCGATCGCGGTTATATCTTTTCGCTAGATTCGATTCTTCTAGGCTAATCGGGTTCTGAGTTTGTGGAGAGGATTCTAGACAGGTATCGATTGTTTCAGAAAAACCAGATGATGGGTTAGAAACCATTTTTCGATTGGCACGTTCGTTCACTCGAATATTGTTTTCTAAATCTCCTACTCTATTGCTAATTTTTTCAATTTCTTCTTGAGATCGAGAAAAGTTTCCTTGATTTTTTGTAGCTAACTGTTCTTGATTTTGCTCGATATTTTTAATATTACTATTGATTGGTTCTAGTTGTTCTTTTAGAATTCTATCTCGCTCTAAATGTATGGTTTGTAACTTTTCTTGTAAGGAGTTTTTCAAATCCATAAGCTCGGCTTGCAAAGGGTCGATCAAATCCCTTTTGATTTCATCCACTAAAGACTCTTCATCTTTCGTCTTGCGCTTGTTATATTTATCTTTAATACTACTTCTCTCTTCCCAAATACCTTTCGCCCAGATAATAATTTTTTGAGAGTCATTATTCAGAGGCCAGTTACATACCGTACAACTCTCTTGCCCTTCGTTATATATAGCATCACAAACTGGACAATTAGACATCATCGTTCTCCCTTAGACTTTTTGCTAAGGGGAGTAGAAAAGACCTCGCCGGTATTTTTCCTACTTCCCCTCTGGTTAGCCGTTATTTGCCAGCCCACTCCTTGCCTAAAACGCGGAGGAGTGCCTTTAATCCTAGGATAAAAGGTGGCTCGACGCGGATGTTTTCTGAATCTCCCCGAATGTGAACGAGATTCGTTCTCAGTTCTTTATGGACTTCACGCCAGAGACGATCTTTGTAACTAGACTCCAGTTCGCCATTTTTAAAAGCGGGCATGGGTTTAAGTCCCTGAATGTCGATCTCTTTCACTGCGGTGTTGAACTCGTTTAGAAAAGCGGGAACTTCCTGGAGTTGGGGCATATCGAAGCCGGTGATATTGCCTTCCAACTCCAGATAGTCTTTCCACGTAATTTTTTGACCGTTCACCTCGCAATCCTCCCCGGCGATTACCGGTTCCGGTTTTTTGCTGATAATTCCTCCTAGGGGAGTTCGGTCTAGTACCAGACCACAGGCGACTTCATCCTTGGGACGGGTGCTTAATCGGGTGATCTCGTTGGTGTCCGGGAAACCGGAGGCCTTACTCAGCATCCGACTGAAAAGTTCGTTAACTTCAGCGTGACGATCGAACCGTCCGCCAATCGCCAGCCAGTTCAACAGGCGCGAACCGTTGCCACCGATGTACACGGGGGTGATTTCCGGTCGGCTGTAGCGGTCTTTTTCGTAGAGAACCTGTAACAGAATCCCCACATAGTAGTATAGTCCCGCCGTACCGATCGCCATCAGTCGGAGTAAACCCTGGAATTGGGGATCTTCTTCGAGAAAGTCTCTTTTCTTGAGCCAGTTCTCGCTTTCGAGGCGGAGTAGGACATCTAGCTTGGCGTGGAAGTTTCCCTCTTTCAATCCCTGCCATTCGCTCGTGTTTACCCCAAACTTCTCGACGAGAAATCCGGGATTGAGTTCCAAGAATTGGGAGAACAGATGTCGCCCGGCTAATTGTACCGAGCATTGATGCACCAGTTGGAAGCGATCGGTGTCGGCCTCCCAGATGGAGATATCCGAGGTTCCTCCCCCCATGTCGATACAGGTGCTATTGACGAGGTTGTGACCCTCCTGATCGGCGAAATACTGGGCCGTTGCCACACTTTCCGTGCGGAAATAGGTGAGATTATCCTGTTGCGGGCAAATTTGGCTGATCCCGGTTTTTGCCTGCAACTCTTCGGTTAAATCCTGCCAGTTGCGTGCGTAGCGGATTCTATCGGCGCGGGAGAAAGCGGAAGGATAGGAGAGAGACCACTGGATTTGTTGGATGCCGTTTTTGGCTGCGAGGGCTGTGACATGAAGGGCTAAATGCTTGAGAAAAAGCCGATTGATGGTGATATTCGTCCATTTGAGATCGGTTTCGATCCAGCCCTCTTGGGGGTTAAATCTCGCGCGATCGGGAATATAGATCCGACCGTCGTAGATCGGGCGTTCTTTCGCTACGTTATTCGCCTTTCGGGTGGTTAACACGCTACTGAGGGGTAACGGTTTCTCTGGGGGAATGAAGTTTTCGGGAACGAAATACTCGAACAGGGTGGGCAGTCGAGTATCGGACAGTACCTCCGTCACTTTGAGATGCAGACTTTCTAAGGGAAGCGGTTCGGTTATTCCCCGGCGATTGACGTAGATATTGGTAAAAGATGTCCCAAAATCGACCCCCACTTTCCAGGAACCCTCCAGAGCGATCGATGCCGGCGTTTTCAGCAGGATTAGGCCGAGGAAGTTTTTCGATCGATCCCGACATTCGATACAGGAGGGATACTCCTCTAGTCGGGTGAGTTGATAGGAACCCTTGCCATCTTGGAAAATATGCGGTTCTTTGGCGCCGGGCAAATTCACCTGAAAAGTGCGATCAAGCGGATTCGAGGAACCGAGAAATTCCAGATCGTAGTAAAAGGCGTAATATTCCTTCCAACCCTGGGCCCGGAAGTTCGGCCAGATCTCTAAAACCGGAACTTGGGTCAGGGCGTTGTCTTCCTTGATGGGATAGTCTTTAAACACCCGATAATTCTGGGGATTTCTCTCGTCATTGTTCATGCCCGATAGGGGCAGGTCTAGGGATACCCGCAGAACTGGCCCCTCACTCCCGTTGAGCGTACTGAACTGGAGCTTCCGCAGTAACTCTTCGGGGGTAAAGTAGTCCAGGAGGATCGGGTTGAGGGGCAGGAGAGGGGTGATTTCCTGTCCTTTGAACACGATCGACGGAGTGTTATCCGGCAAAAACCCCCCTGGTAGGGCATCTTCCACATCGATAAAGTGAAATTCCGGGGTAAATAGATCCTTGGACTCGATCCACCGGATATCTTTCCAGAGGATTTTCCCAGTCTGTAAATCCTTGAGGATAGATGGAGAGGCGAGGGTTTGATCCTGATAGATCCAGATATCTTGGGGCGATCGATCCCACGAGCGAGCGATTTCTGGATCGATAATCAGGAGAGGGGGAACGAGGCCGCGCTTATTCTCGCTGGCCACGACCCGCACGCAGGATTCTTTCGGTTCGGCTTTGACGGGACGATTGAGGGCGTTTAAAAGGCCTCGATTGAGAGGAACGCCGAAAAATTGGGGATTATTACTTAAACTCAGCCGTTGTTCCGGTTGCCCTCCCAAGCTATTCTGAAATTCCGCTAACAGACCCCGCATGGTATTCTGGGCGATCGCGTCCCCAGTATAGCAATTTAACTCGTTATTGAGGTTCTCCAGCCAACGCCAGAGCAATGCTTTTTCACTGGCATTGAGATAACCTTGCGGCGCTTCCAAACAACGGGTCTGCCGATTCCACCAGGGCAGATTTTCCCACTTGCCGGCTTCGGAGGGAACGACGATCGTACTGGGGGAAGACATTCCCACCGATTTCCCATCCCATAAAAAGACGTAGACATCTTCCCACGGGTTTTTTGCCTCTAGAAGATAAAGGGCTTTACTGGGGGGATTGGGGCGCAGTTCGTAGAGGGCACGGGCGAAGGGATCTTGATGGCGGAGTTGGCCCAGTTCTAGCAGTTGTGCCGAGAGGGGAAAACGCCGCATTTCCGCAAGGGCCAAGGCCGCTAACATTCCTTGCCACTGGTCGATCATCTGCCGATGGATGGGATAGTCCTTGTTGTGAAGAGCCATTTGCATCGACAGGGGACGGGCCCAGATGGTGGGGACGGAACTGACACTTTTTACCTGGCCGGGGGATTTGTAATCGAGACTGGAGGCCACATCGCCAAAGGTTTTAAAGTCTTGCGCGTCCCATTTTCCCGCTTGATCGGAGGGACGGACATCGCTATCGGATTTTAATTTCGGCAGTAATAAAAACATAGACTAAAGGCTATTGCTTACAAAAGGTGTATAGGGCTTTGGCTAATGCGGCGATCCCAGGCTCCGCGGAGTTGTCCGGTTTATAGCTCTGTAGGCTTTGCATCAGAGAGGTGATCGTGTCTCTCGATTTGGTTTTATTATCGAGAGGGCGATCGAGTACCAGTTCTGCTAACTGTTCTCGTCGGAGGGACTTTTCTGGATCGCCCATCGCTTGGGTGTTAAAGAGTTGGATCTGTTCTCCCTCGATCTGGTGCAGGCGGTACAACCAAGTCAGATAATCCCGACACCAGGCGCTAATCGTCTTCAGTGCTTCCTGTTGTTGGGGATCACCTAACCGCGTCATCCCGTCTGCCGAGCCTTTATGGGGAAAGAAAGGGCGCGACCAGGGTGTAAGTACCAGGCGATCATCTTTTCTTTTGAGGATGCCGTTGAGTTCGGGTTCAAACTCGGACAGCCAACTGTAGGCGAATCGAGTCCCGTTGACGAGCGCGGGTTGGATTTCCGCTCGATCCGGCAGATCGTCCCAAATCAGCCGACCGATTTGCTCCCGGCCTATTAAAACGACTTTTTCCCCTATTTCGGCGGTATGGAGGAAAAAATACCGCGCGGCGAGGGCGCTATAGAGTTCTAGGAAGTGGGGATCATTGCGCTGGCTATTTTTGCCGACGCTAAATTCCACTTTCGAGAAGTTTTCATTTCCCAGCAGAAAAACCGTATCGAAGGTCTCTCGCGCTTGGGTCACATAATAGCGTAGGGCGGCTTCGGTGTTCAGTAAAAATTGTTCGGAACGAGCGAAAATCCCGTCCGGATCTTCTCCTGGCGGCGGGGTGAACCCGAAATAGGGCAACAGGAACAGACAACCGATCTTGACTCGATCTTTGACCCCGATATTTTTCAGTTTATTGGCCAGTAAACGGGCGATCGTCGGTAGTCCAGAGGCTCCAGTTCCCCCAAACATCGACCCGCAGAGAAACACTTTCGGGGCTTTTCCTGCGCCTGTGTCTGCTTGTATTTGTTTGATCAGCGCTCCCCAGGGTTCTTGATCCAATCGTTCGAGATCCACTTGGCTCATCACCGCCGAACCGATCGCCGGACGACCGCGGAAACCCACGTCTAGCGAGACTTCCTGTTCGTCTTTCGTGTAGAGAACATCGAATAGATTACCGAGAGCGGGTTGATTTTGTTTGAGCGTGTTGTAGTTGAAAAAGGCTTTCAATTCTTTACTGGAATTAACCCCGCCAAAGGGCGACCAGAGATCGAAGGATTCGATCTTAGTTTTCATCCAGGGATGGAGTTGGCTATTATCTTGGTTCTCTTTGCCGACGATCAACTCCTGACATCGGCTGTAGATACTGAGCGCGTTTCTCGATCGCTCTAGATTCCCGTTGGTTTCGTCCGCATCGATAAAGAGAACTTTTAACGGTTGTTCGGTAAACAGTCCCACCGAGGCGAGTTTCGTGATTGCCTCGATACATTTCGCCCCCGTTCCCCCGATGCCGATCACATACATGGCCATACTGAATTGCCTCCTTTTTTTTCTTAAAATCGATCGATGATATCCCGCAGTTGATGGGATAGGGGTGGTGTGTAGATCAACAGGCCCGGGGTGCTACTGGCAGTCGGTAGCCAAAACAGGATGAGGATATCCAATACAAAAAAGAGGGCGAGGAGTAAACGCAGTTCTTCGATCGGATTGAAAAACCCGATGGCGAGACCGATACTCAGAATAGGAACGATTCCGAGAAGCCACCACCACAAGCTCCAAGCTCTGAGTTCATCCGGTCGTCTAGCGGCCGATTTCGCCGTCATCACGCACCAGAGGATTGTACAAGCGATCGACAATCCGAAAACCACCCCCGCCGCCACCATATACGCCCCACTCGCCCAACTCGCTAGGGCCGCTCCCGGATCTTGAACGCTGGGCGACCAAATCGCTCCCGTTCTAAAGATAAAGGGTTGAATCAAGAACATAAGGATCGCGCCCACAACGATAATAGCGATCACACGAATTATTTCACCAGGTTTCATAGTTATCTCTATCTAATGGGATTATTTCCGTACATATTTACTACAGGTTTTAGCCACTTCTGACTCTGAGCGGCTAGGATTAGAATGGTAGTCAACGAGCCAGTCACAACCACTTTTTAATAATTCGTGTAAGGGTTGCACTGAAAATACTTCAATTTTACCCTTATCCCCCTCGACGACAACAGATCTTCCATCGGGACTGAAACTAAATTTATTAACCTTAACAAAATCGCTGGTGAATTCAGCGATTTTTTGCCGCTTAGAATAATCCCATATCTTAATAACTCGATCATCACCCACCGTAGCTAAGTACGAGCGAGCCGAACTCAGCCAGCTTGATGGATTCTCGTTAAATTGACCAAAGCCGATATCTATAATACCTTTTTCGTATCCAGTATTGAGCGGCTCAATGCTTCGACCAGATCGATCAAATAAGTAAATCTTACTCTTGTCGGTTGCCGCTATGGCGATATCCCCGTTCTCATTGATATCCAAACCGCTAACACCTCCCGAGTAGTCATTGTCATGCGCTTCCAATGGCACTTCTTTCGGATCATTCTCAGATATATTCCAGAGCTTTACACTGTCACTTCCTACAGAAACAAACTGTTGACCATTTGGACTGAAGCTCATGAACTTTACTTCTCCCCCATTAGGATTAGGCATCGGTTGGCTTTCAGTGGGCTTTTTTTTATAATTCCAAAGATAGACCGCACCTTGTTTATCACCTGTAGCAATAATCTTTTTAGAAGGATGAATGGCAATACTTGTAATATTATCCTGTCCAGTAGATATCGAGATGGGATTTTGTACTACTCCTTCTAAATTCAAGAAATCAATAACTCCATCTTTATTGACAGAAACAATTTGCCGATCGCTTTCTGGTGTAAAACCAATTGCTATAGATGGAGATACTTTCTCCTCATCTTTGAAGGGAATTTCCCTTCCTTCGATAGACCATAATTGAACGTTGCCCTTTTCGTCTAAAGTAACAATGGATAGTGTCTTAGGATCATTTGAATTATTGTCAGAACGCAAGGTTAAGTTTTTAAGCGATACCTCCCCCGTCGAGAAACTTGTTTTTGTTTTAGATTTTGGATAAAAATCCCATAGACGAGCTTGATTTTCTTGGGCGACTGTAATTAGTTTCTTACTTTTAAGATTAAAACTAGCGTTTTCAATTTCCTTGTCTTTAGCTTTTTGCTTTGAGGCATAACCTTTTAAAGCAATTTCTTTGAATATTTCTGGTTTTGGTTCATTTTCCAAATTAATTACAAGAAGTTTGAGTAAATCTTTATTTTCATAAACAACAAATAAGTTGTCTCCAAAAAAATCAACCTTCGTGTATGGATTCTTGTCAGGTTCTTTGTAAATATCCCAATCGTTTAGGTAATTAAGAGAGTTATTTTCTTGCCAGTTCCAAAGCGTAATTTTTCCATTTTTTTCTGCTGTAGCGAGCTTTGTATCCTTTGAATTAAAGCTGATGTCAAAAGGAACTCTTTGTCCGAGTTCTTTTGATATAAGACTTTTTCCTTCTAAAGTTTTTAGCTCTATCGATCCTTTTGTTCCTGCAATCGCAATCGCAATTGTTTGATCTCGTAAACTTAAACTAAATACAGTTCCATTAGTATCGAAATCTTGTTCTTTATTGCCTGTTTCCAAGTTCCATAGGCACACTTTATCACCACCACCAGTAACTAGGTACTTACCATCTTCAGAGAAACTAAGACTACGGATGCCCTGAGTATCTCGATGACATTTAGTTAGTTCGGAAATCAATGTCAAGTCAGGAATTTGCAAGATTTTTACAGATCCGTTTTCTCCACCAACTGCTAGTTGTTTTCCATCAGGATTAAATTCTAGACTTATAATTTCTTTTGAATTATTATAGTCTCCTCTAAATTTTCCCGATAATTCCCAGAGTCGAATTTTATTATCCTCTCCACCAGTAGCAATTAAATCACCCCCTGGACTAAAACTGACCGCTTTCATTAGGTCTTGAATATTCGGATCGGGGGTAATTCGGTTTTTTTCATGAATTTGAGTAACGATAGTTTGTAGGGCTAATAGAGGAGAGGATGGCAGATTTTCTCTAAGTAGGGGTATCTTATTAAATCGGCTATTATAAATTTGATCCCCTGATGTTATTGCCTTTTCTAAGGCTTCTATTTCTTGATTTTCAAAATTCTTTAAAGCTTCCATTCCTGCATTTTGCATTTTTCCTATATCGATGTAGGAATATAAAACGATTATTCCTAAGACTACTGCAAGAAACAAGAACAAGAGTGATCTGTTTCGACCTCCAGAAAACAAGCATGATCTGTTTCGACTATTGCAAGAATTTCTAATTGTATATACCCAATTTTCGATTTTTCTACGCCGACTTTCTGGTATTTCATTTGTTATTTTAGGTAGGAAGTTGGATAAAATATTGCTGATTTTTGACCAGAGGGGGTTGGGGTATAAAATATCCAAAAATAATAGCACCCCTTTTACAATTTCTGTAAAACATTCTACGAGTTTGCTCAATGATGCTGGCGAGTTCGAGGTTTTAGCTTGGGGGGTCGGGGGTTCAGTCGAATTTTGGGATTCATTCTGATTCGGGGGTTCAGTCGAATTTTGGGATTCAGTTGGATTCGGTGTTTCAGTCGGATTCGGTGTTTCAGGCAGATTTGGGGCAGAGGCGATAAAGTCTTGAAGAAAGATTTCGTAGATTCGATTGTGAATCTTTATCTCATTATTTTCTCTGACCAATAGACCTAAATTAATTAGTTCTTTTAGTTCTTGTTGTTTTGGAGTCCGACGATAAGTGTCTCTGCCTCCTCTTTGTAAAATTTCCTGACAGATATTGACGTACTGACCGTTTCTATTTAGCATCTCACGAATATTGCTCAGATGCCCCGAAATTTTTTGTCCTCCTAATATACGTTTTGTGGCAATATTTTCAATACAGCTTTGCGCTGTGTCTTCCGAAATACTAGGTAATGTAAAATTATCAGTCTTAAAAAATAATTTTAAAAATTCATGAGTCAGTAGTGGTTGTCCATGCGTCCAATCCAGTATTTTTTGGAGTGCTGTTTCCAAATTTTTCAGTTTCTTAACTTTGTCTGAATAATGTGCCAATCCCTGCCCTTGTCTTAAGTCCTCAAGTGTAAAATCGCCGATACTTATCTGGGTGGATGGGTTGAAAATAAGTTCATATTGGCGATTATCATTTAAGGTGAGAGACTTCTTCTCGCCAAAGAATGCAAAGGTGATTTTCTGAAAGTTACGATAGTTTTGGTTTTTAGCACGTTTGGGATCACGTTGCTCGTAGCAATGGAGTAGTGTTTGTAAAAAGTGCTGGGAAAATGTGGGAAAATAAGATCTTTCATTCAAAAGAAACTCTAGTTCATCGATAAAAATAACAATTTTGTCATCTTGAACTTTTTCTAATAAAATGTTTTCGATAAAATATATTAAAAGCTCCGCACCAGGTTGCAAAGAAGAATGTCTAAAGGCTTGATAATCTGTATCTTGCAATAAACAATCACCATTCTGGGTCGTGAACTGTGTCGCTAGATCGTGAATGAATTCCCAATATAACTCTGTAGAAATGCTAGTTCTAGGGTTATCTTGCTGATTTCTGGACATCCGAAGACTTACGCACTTAACTCCATCATTTTCAAGACGCGAGCGCGTTCTTTCTAGTAAAAAACTTTTTCCAGTTTTTGGAGGACTTAAAACAAGACAATCATCTCCATTCGATAACCTATCATAGAGATCTCGATCTGCTGGCCGCTCTATATACATATCCGTTATCTTTCCCCTTCAACCAATCTATCTCGAAATTAACTGCACAGCTATACTTGACATATTATAGTGCTATTATTACAACACGGGGGATTGTAAAAAAAGTTAACTCCTTCTCATCCTGCCAATTTCGTCGAATCCGTCCTAGGATAGGAGAGAAGGTAGCAGTAGTTCACGAGGAGATCGAATGGTGCGCGCTCGATGGTTAGTCATAACAATAGTCACTTGTTTAGGAATTGTATCTTGCAATACAGCAGAAAAGCCTTTTTCGTGCATACCTACCCCGATCGAAAAGACGGATACTCGCTCAACCCCTCTAGGCATCTCGATTCAAGTGGATGGATCTAGCTCAATGTTGGGCTACGTTAGCGATGCTGGTAGCCTCTATGTGCAAACCCTAAAACTGCTCGACGAAACCCTATCTTTAGTCAGTAAAACTCCTGTTCAATACTATCGTTCGGGAAATGCGCTCACCCGTA
This sequence comes from Microcystis sp. BLCC-F209, assembly GCF_041928595.1. NCBI lineage: Bacteria > Bacillati > Cyanobacteriota > Cyanophyceae > Chroococcales > Microcystaceae > Microcystis > Microcystis sp. BLCC-F209. The sequence goes on along the minus strand of NZ_JBHFLL010000104.1, from coordinate 1,352 downwards.
GTGATTTTAGAAAAGCCCAACTTCCCACCTTTTATAATGGTACAGATTTTCCCGATGTTTCCGCTCCTATTCAAAATCTAATTGTCGAACCAGGGACAAAAAATTCCCTACAGGTTATCGTTACTGATCTCGATCAAGCATCGGGAGATGTAACACTTCTCACGAGAAAAATTCAAGAAACTTATTTAAACTCAAAGCATCCTGAATACGCCGTAGCGATTTGGGCGATTCAAAGCGAATTTGAAGGAACCGTCTATGTGCAAGAGCAAAACAGGATCAAAAAATTTCCCTTTCCCAACGAGAAATCTAGCAATAAATTTCGTCCATTTTATGTAGTTTTTATTGGTCGTCACAACGACATAACTCAATATTTTGCCAGCTTACAAGAACGCCAAGAGAACATTTTAGCCAATAGCAAAATTGCTATTTTTTCACCCAATCATCTTGTAAAGGAACCATTTTTGTTAGATCGAGAAATTGAAGAAAAACCCGCCGAAGAAAAAGCAGTTTTAGGAGAATGGAATCTATCCTTAAATGGCTTTAGAGTTCAAGCTAAAGACCAGAATAATCAACTCTGGAAAATACCGCAAACTTCTACAGATGCGATTGAGATTTCCGATAGTGTTTCCCTTGATACGATCGAGCATACGGTGGCGATCGATATCCGTTCGATCGAACCCTTACAAACCATCGAGGTTCCCAATAAATTCTCGAACACATTTCAAAACTCAAAAGAAGTTTTAAAAGATGATTCCAATTTACAAAAAGCGATCAAGATATCCAAATGGAATCTCGATTCCCCAGCAGGACAAGCTCCCCGAAAGCTAAATTTTGTCACCACGATCCACCCCGATAAGTTTCCCGAACCAGGAATTTACCTCTTCACGATCGATCTCGTCGCCAAGAATCTACAGGAACAACCTTGGTGGGAAGAGTGGAACTGGCAAATCGGCCGGGATAATCAACAAGATGGCTCGAAAACGAATAATTTACTCCCTTTTCTTCGAGGCCTAAAAACGATCACGGCCAACCTCATGGCCGAAAATCCCCCGAAAATCGGCCGATTCTGTTACGCGATCGAGAAAAATTAGGGTTTCATCACCAGGCCCTAGTAGTCGGTAAAGTTGAAATTGACGGATACAAGTGGGTTAATTTGCTTATTTTACTCCTCCCATTATCCATAATTATTGCTTTGACAGACCTCTAGGGCCGTAGAAGATGCCGTCCGTAAACGCAAAATGACCAGACCAAAACCCATCAAAGCGATCGAGGCACGCATCCAAGACAGATAGGTACGTTCGTTGGCCGAATGATCTCGCCAGTAATCGGGGTTAAATTTCTGCTTTGTCTTT
>NZ_JBHFLL010000103.1:0-15760 GCF_041928595.1 Microcystis sp. BLCC-F209 | reverse complement strand
ACTCGACCGACCCAACTGCAACAAAAAGCGTTAGATTTATTGGGAGTTTCCCTGATTTGTACCCAGTAACGGGGCGGCGTAAATTCTCTTAATCCCTTCTACAGCACAGCTTATGGCTTTTTGTCAACGGGGAAGTCCAGTAATAATTTTAATTTCTCTTCCCTTTCTTGTTGTTTTTTTATCTATTAGTGAGGACAAAGATTGAAAAGACTATCCCCCATTTCTTATGATTAAATGGCCTTAGCTGCTCATAAAGGTCAAAGGTGTTAAAGGTCTAAAGGTTACTGCCAACCGCGCAAATTAAAATAACCCAGATAAAAATCGCCCCCTTGATCTGCTAATAAACTTTTCTGTAAAATTGGCCATAAATGGGACTCAATATTATCAAAAATGCGCGGCATATTTTTAATCCGTAGGGTGCGCTCTTCGATAGCGTAACGCACCGACAATTGTGGTGGGTGATTTTGGTTATGGTGGTGGGTTACGCGTTGCTAACCCACCCTACTGAATTACTTAATCCAAACCGTTTTAACGTTGACAAATTCGCGAATACCTTCCACACTTAATTCCCGGCCAAAACCAGAACGTTTAATACCCCCAAAGGGTAAGCGAGGATCGGATTTAACCATACCGTTAATAAACACACAACCGGCCTCAATTTCGGTAATTAAATGCTCAATTTCTTCGGGGTTATTCGTCCAGGCACTAGAACCTAAACCAAAGGGACTATCATTAGCTAAAGCGATCGCTTCCTCGATATTTTTGACTCGAAATAGTAAAGCCACAGGCCCGAAAAATTCCTCTTTTTCCCCCGGAGAACCGGCGGGAATATCGGTTAAAATCGTCGGTAGATAGAAGTTACCTTTTCCCTCTAAACGCTGACCCCCCACAAGGACTCTACCACCCATAGCGACGGTTTTTTCCACTTGAGCGGCAATTTCCGAGACGATCGATACCGTGGCCAAGGGACCGATATCAACGGTTTCATCGAGGGGATCACCCACTTTTAAAGCTTGGAATTTGGCCACTAATAACTGTTCAAATTGATCGGCGACAGTTTCCATAACAATAAACCGTTTAGCGGCGATACAAGTCTGACCATTATTTAACAATCTTGCCGTCACTGCCGTAGCCGCTGCCGCCTCGATATCGGCACTATCTAAAACGATAAAAGGATCACTACCTCCCAACTCTAAAACCACTTTTTTGATCTGTTTTCCCGCCGCAGCCGCTAAACTGATCCCCGCCGGTTCACTACCGGTTAAAGTGGCGGCTTTTACCCGTTCATCGTTAATTAAATCACTAACGCGATCGGCCCCGATCAAAAGAGTTTGAAAAGCAGCTTCGGGAAAACCGGCTTCTAATAAAATTCTTTCCACCGCTAAAGCTGATTGAGGGACATTAGAAGCGTGTTTGAGTAGGCCGACATTTCCCGCCATTAAAGCGGGTGCAGCAAAGCGAAATACTTGCCATAAAGGGAAATTCCAGGGCATAACCGCTAAAATCACCCCTAACGGTTGATAACGGACAAAACTGCGACTAGCATCGGTGGCAATCGGCACATCTTCCAGATAACCGGCGGCATTATCGGCATAAAAACGACAAACCAAGGCACATTTGAGAACTTCTGCGATCGCTGACTTGATTGGTTTCCCCATCTCTAAAGTCATGGTTGTAGCCAATGCTACTTGATCCCGTTCTAAAATATCCGCCGCTTGCCGTAACCACTGTCCCCGTTGACTGATGGCGGTGCGGCGATACTGCTGAAAAGTTGCCTCAGCCAGGGCCAATTTCGTGGCCAATTCCTCCGAGGTTAGAGGGGTAAAAGTCTTGAGAATTTCTCCCGTGGCAGGGTTAACTGAAGCGATACCCATATCCCAATTGTCTCCTATCGAGCGCTATATCTCTAGTTTAGTTCTCCAGCTGTACCGCTGCTCACCCTAATTTGGCAATCGGGATTAGGATTCAGGAGTCAGGAGATAGGAGTCAGGAGATAGGGTGATGGGGTTTTGGGGTGATAGGGTTTTGGGGTGATAGGGTGATGATACAGCTTCCCCACTACCCCACTACCCCACTTCATAATTCATAATTCATAATTCATAATTCATAATTCATAATTCCCACACCAATGCTTAACAATCAAAGATCTTCGCCGGTGTCTGTCATTTGTTTAGGGGAAATCCTCTATGATCTAATTGCCGATCAAAGCGATCGCGCTATAGAGCAAGTGACTTCTTGGACAACCTACGCGGGGGGTGCGCCGGCAAACGTGGCCTGTGGATTGCGAAAATTGGGCATAAATTCGGCTTTTATCGGTTGTGTGGGCAAAGATCAACCCGGAGAACAGTTAATCGCCTTGCTAGACGCTCTCGGAGTCGATACTACTGGTGTGCAGTATCATGCCACCCTACCCACCCGACAAGTTTATGTCACCCGCGATGCTGGGGGAGACAGACATTTTGCGGGTTTTGGCGGCAGAAAAACAACTGATTTTGCTGATACTGCCCTTAATGCTGACCTATTACCCGAAAATCTCTGGAAAAATGCCGATTATCTCGTGATGGGAACCCTAGGGTTAGCCTATCCCCCGGCGATGGCGGCGATGATGCGCGCCCTGCAATTGGCTAAAATTTACGCGGTGAAAGTATTGGTCGATATCAACTGGCGGCCGGTTTTTTGGCCTAATCTTGATGCCGCTCCTGATATCATTCGAGATTTTATCCCTCAGGCCGATTTGCTCAAATGTAGCGAGGAAGAAGCAAGCTGGTTATTTGGCACTGATACCCCCGTCAGAATATCATCACAATACCCCAATTTAGGGGCAATTCTGGTTACTGGCGGCGCAAAAGGTTGTAAATATCATTTAGGCGAAAATAGCGGCACTGTCAAGGCTTTTCCTGGGGAAGTAGTGGATACAACCGGGGCGGGGGATGGCTTTGTGGCCGGTTTTTTAGCTCGTGCCGCTCTGGGAGGCGATCAAATCGGTAAAAACGCCGATTTAGCCCGTAAGGCGGTGATTTATGCCTGTGGGGTGGGGGCAATGGTGACAAGGGGAGCAGGAGCGATCTCATCCCAACCGACTCGGCAGCAGCTGGAGGAGTTTCTAGCGGCCTTTGACTCCTAGAAACTATACTAGGGTTTGCGGCAAAAAGTTTTTCGTGGGGGCAGGGTGTGGCCCCCGACATCGGGGGGGGCAGGGGGGTGTGGGGTTTTACCCATTTTCAGGGGGTCAATTACCTAATTTTCAGGGAAAAAGTGCCTAAATTTCCCCCCGATCACCCCAATGTCTGGCACTTTTTGATGGGAAAAAAGTCTAAAAGTCTTATACAACAAGGTTTTTAGATTTATTCAGCCAACCCTATACTAAATCCAGTTATTAAAAACTGATTATCTATTCCTCTCTTTTGCCTTTTGCCTATCCTGATATGTAACCTATACTCAACGGATTTAGTATTATTTGCCCGTTTTTTGGTCAAACCAGTCTAAAACCCGATTCCATGCCCACCAGCGATCGCTATCGCCCCACTGACGCTGACAGGATAAACTGCTGATATAACCCACATGACCGCCATGGTGGGTTAAGAGTAGATCCACGTGGGGATTATCGGCGATCGCTGCTTGCAGATCGGGAATAACTGCCGGGGAAAAGAGGGGATCATCGGCCGCGTAGAGGATAAAAGTGGGTTTAGTTAAATAGGGTTGAAAGGGCAAGGGACTACTAGCGGCATAATAGTCATAGACTGTCTCAAATCCTAGCTTTTTAATCACTAATTCTCGATCGAATCCTGCAATCGTGGTGGCGCGAGTAATTGCTTCGGGATCGATATGATCGGGATGAGCCTTATGGATGCGTTTGGCTAACTTGCGTAATTCCCTGGCGATCGCTTTTTCCAAGTGTTTCCCCCAAGGATCCTGGACGAGATAGGATAAAGAACGATTAGAGTCTAAATTAGGGCAAATTACCGCACCACCGCCGATATGGGTGGGATCGATCCCCAGATCTTCCCGATTATCTGCCGATTTAATTCCCCAGAGGGCCAATTGCCCCCCCAGAGAGTAACCCGTGAACCAAAAAGGGGCAGGACAGCCCATTTTTTGAGCTTGGGCGGCAATATGAAGGAAATCTAGCCCTTCATAGATGCCATCGGAGGTGAGAGTCGGGGATAATTCGGCTGTCTTACCGTGGGCCCGCCAATCGAAGAGGACGACCGCGTAGTTTCTCGCTACGGCTTTTCTGCCTAAAATTCTTAAAAACCATTGATTATCTAAGTCTCCCGTGATGCCGTAGGTCCCGATAATTGTTCCTTTCGCTTGCGGGGGAATGGAAACAATCCCGTAGATAGGGACGGCATTGGCCCCGGTGAAAATGGTTTCTTGATAGACTGGTTCGGGAATAGCGATCGTATTTTGCCAGGTTTCTCGCGCTTTTAGGGACACATAGAGAGTCATGGCAAAACCGTTTTTCAGCAATGGGGGCGGGGTGTAGGTGAGATTATCGGTCTTCGTCCTCGGATGGGCAATCATGGCAGCACAGGGGAATCTAAAAGTCAAGAGTGGGAAACAAAAATTAACTTATGCCCACCGCTTTCTTAAAAATTGTAAAGCAAATTGTCCCAAGCGGCGAGCAACTCTGACAGGGCAGTGGCCGACCAATTGCCCTCACAACCGCGACCTTGATAGAGAATCAATCGCAGGGAATAATTATCGGGAAATCCTGCCGCTTCTAACCATAAAAGCTCGCTTTCCGCTTCACAAGCAATACTTTCTTCATCCATTAATTCTGTGGCCATGGCTGCCATAGTTGCGGTCAATTGTGATAGTAACCGACGCAAATCTTGCCACTCAGCCTCGGTTAATTCCATTGCCCAATCATCGCCACCAATTAATCCTTTATAAACGGCTGCCTTAGGATTCCAACCCAGGCGCCAACCCGAACCATATTTGAGAATTTTTTCCATAATTTTCTAGAATTTTAATAGGTCAGCATCTCCCGGTTTTGATAAAGAGGGACGACTAGGAGAGGGACTAGGAGAAGGACTAGGAGTGGGGGTTTCTTGGGGGAGAATAGCGGGGTTATAAATTTCGACTAGAAGGGTGACTAACTGCTGCCGTTGACGACGATTAAGGCTGTTCATCGCTTTGATATCGGCAGCCATGGGATTAACGGTAAGGGTTGCTTGTCCGGGATAGTTTTCTTCGCTGATTTTCTCGTTCACTCCTAGGTAATCCCCTAGGGTTAATTGCCAATCAAAACGGATGAGAGTAAACCTTTTTTTTGTATCTTGATGATAACGAAGAAAGCGACTGATTAAAGTATTATTCGGATCGATCACTCCTGTATCTCGACGGGTATAGTTGTTTTCTTTCGGTAAATCTGGCATTGCTTGGTAAATTTGTTGAGCAACTGTTTCGGGACGTTGAATTTGGCTCATCCCCAGGGATTGCCAGGATAACCACCAGAAAAATATCCCTATTACTAGGCAGAATAATAATAATATTATTCGCTGAATTTTCAGCTTTTGAGGGAATTTTAAGAGCATATTAATCAAGAAAAGATTGAAGTTAATTATCTAGCAACAGTGGGAATTTTTCAGGAACATTTCCAGAGGTTGGGAATGTTATAATTATCTAACAATCCCTAGATTAATCTAACTGTAGGAGCTAGGATCAAAATTACCCCAGTCATCCCCATCATAGCAAAGAGCGGACACGATCGAGAGGCCAGTAAACTTTATATGCTTGACCAAAGACATGACTTTCGGGCAAAAAACCCCAATCACGGGAATCAAAACTATAGTTACGATTATCTCCCAAAACAAACAGGGTTTTTGGGGGTACAGTCATCAATTCTATTTCATAATTGGTTAACTCGGCGATGTAGGGTTCCTCGATAACTTGCCGGTTGAGATAAACTTTACCCCTGCGGATTTCTAGGGTATCCCCAGCAACGGCGATGACTCGTTTGATAAAAAAATCTCCAGAAATAGGCTCTAGTTGCTTAAGTTTTTCGGGAGTTCTAAAAACAATTATATCGCCTCTTTTCGCTTGATAAGTACTGGATTGACTGACGAAAATGCGATCACCGACTGCGAGGGTAGGTAGCATGGATTCGCTCGGAATCTCGAAAAATTCTATTTTTTGATGTAACCAATCGGGAAAATAATTACAGATAATTCCCCAAGTAAAAATCACTGCCACCATCAGCGCCAAAATGGAACGATAGGTGTGACGATGGGGATGAAATTGATGGGGGAAAGTGTGGTAAACATGATAAATAGCACTCGCTGTAATTAAAGGGGTAAGAAAGAGGATATTGGCAAAAAAATCATCCATTCTCAGGGTAATTAGGGATATGGTCAGAAAAATTATCCCTAAGCTCACCTTATCGGCGTACAATTGCCCTAACCCCGGTATAATCCGGTTAGCGAAGACGGCAAACCAGGGGTTTTTTTGTTTCCGGGGAATTTTCTCTAAGCTGTTATTCTGTCTGGAATAATAAACAGTCCAGTGAGCATCAAAAATACTGCTGATGTAAACGATAACCAGCGCAACTATTCCCCCTAATCCCCAGCTTACAGGGCCATTGGGGCTAAAAATTGCCCAAATTGTCACAATTATTAATATTACTTGAGCGATCGCCCAAATGGTTGCTTTTTGGTTTTTGTTGGCATACCATTGTCCCAAACCGGGGAAGAACATCGAGAGATTGACAGCCAACCAGGCATCTTTTGCCGGGGAATTAGTCGCACAAGGACGAGAAACAACCGAAAAAAGGGAGAGTTTGCCCATAGTATAGACCTATTGCCAATTCAGTAAACAGTGCTCAGTAAACAGTAAACAGCAAACAGTTAACTAAAAACAGTTAACTGTGAACAGTAAACAGTAATCAGTGAGCAGTAAACAGTTAACTGAAAACTCACACCTGATAACTGATGACTGCTAATTACTATAGCAACCAACAAAACTTAATGCTTTTACTTCAATTTAGCACCTCTCATTACTGTCGCAAAGCTCGTTTAGCCCTAGGTTATAAGGGGATTGATTACCAAGTAGAAAATCTCACCCCCGGACTACATATTCTCAAACTCAGTCCCCTAACCAAAGGGTTAACCACTGTCCCGGTTTTAATGGCAGCGGATGAGATTATTGCCGATTCTACTGCCATTTTCAGATATTTAGAAAAAGTAGTTCCTTTCCCCTCTTTTATTCCCGCTGGAGAAAAGGAGCAAAATCAAGCTTGGTTACTAGAGGATTGGTTAGATGAAAGTATTGGAGTAGCCACTAGATTTGTCTATTATGATTATCGCGCTGGAGAGGGAAAAGCGATCGATCCTTCCCTGAGTAGTCAAATAATTATTAATATCGTGCGACAACAATATAAAATCAACCCAGCCAGGGTAAAATTAGCGGAGGAACGACTAGAAAATGCCCTCAAGATTCTAGAATACTGGCAAAATCAGCCCTATTTAGTGGCAGATAAATTAAGTGTAGCCGATATTGCCGCCACTGCCCTATTCAGTCCTCTGGCGCTAATTCCCAGTTATCGTCAAAAATATCCCTGGTTGTTTGTTAGAATCGGGGAAATTCATCAACAGTGTCGAGAAAAATTGCCCCCCGGTTTAAATTAAATGCAGCGAACGACAAAAATTATCATCCTCATCTTGATGGGTTTATTATCACCCCTAAAAGCCCTCGCTTTGCCCGCTCCTGAAGATATTCCCGAAGAAGTTTTACGAGCAGAAATTATCACTTCGGCTCGCTCGCCCCTTGATAATCAACCCCTAACTGCGGCCGAATATGCTTTACTAGAAGAACAATTAGCCACCAGCATTTATCCCCCCCAAATTAATCCCAAAATTCGACAATTAATTGCTCTGAGAAGATTGCAAAAACTTCTCCAGATATTGATACCTTTCTATCGTTAATATCAAAATGGTCAATCTTTTTAGTTAAGACTGATTAAGTCTTGACAAAATTAATGACACCAACGTTTAAAAAACCAGGATTTAGGATTAATCTTTGCAGAGAATTAAATGATTTTTCTCCGTTAATTTGGCCATCCAACCCGGTTCAATCACAATCGTGCTAATTTTTTCGATAATAATTGCCGGTCCTGCTAGACAATCAAAAGGTTGCAGATCTGAACGCTGATAAATTGGCGTTTCCCGCCATTGATTAGCCATAAAAACTGCTACTCGATCGAGCATAGTAGGTAATTCTCCCATCGGACGGGTGCGAGTTAAAATTGCTTCTTGGGGACTGTCCATAGTCTGGATCAATTCCACGGCAATCGACTCAACAATTAAAGCTTTTTGTTCTTGTTTAAACCCATAACGTCTTTGATGTTCCCGTTCAAAATCCTGACGCATTTGATCGCTAAAATTAACCGCTAAAGTAGCATCACTGCCTTGATATTTTAAACTGACTTGCTGCCGCACCTGATTATAAACCTCTAATTCCCGACCCGCTAAAACTTCTAATTCCTTCATTTCCGTGAGTAACTGCCCGATTAAATCGGCATTTAACGGCTGTTCGATCGCTTTTTCTTTAATTACCCTCAAATCAGCCAAACCCATGCCGTAGGCGCTTAAAACCCCAGCGTAGGGATGAAGAAAAATACTTTTCATTCCCAGAGTATCGGCAATTAAACAGGCCACTTGACCCCCGGCACCGCCAAAGGTACAAAGAGTATAATCACTGAGATCATAACCCTTTTGTAGAGAGATTTTTTTAATCGCATTAGCCATATTTTCCACGGCAATTTGAATAAACCCTGCAGCCAACATTTCAGGACTATTATTACCCCCCATTGTTGCCGCCAATTCTTGAAACTTGGTCAGCACAATCTCTCTATCTAGGGTTAAATTTTCCTCCTGTCCAAAAATAGCGGGAAAATAGGCGGCTTGAATTTTTCCTAACAAAACACTAGCATCGGTAATTGTTAAGGGTCCACCCCGTCGATAACAGGCAGGTCCCGGATTAGCTCCGGCACTTTCTGGCCCAACCCGAAAACGATAACCATCATAGACTAAAATCGAACCCCCACCAGCGGCCACGGTGTGAATACTTAACATCGGCGCTCGCATTCTTACGCCAGCAATTTCGTTATCTGTTTGGCGCTCGTATTCCCCTTGAAAATGAGAAACATCGGTGCTAGTTCCTCCCATATCAAAACTGATAATTTTGCTAAATCCTGCCCTTAAACTGGTTTGTACTGCCCCAACTATTCCCCCCGCAGGACCGGATAAAATGCTATCTTTACCCTGAAATTTATCGGCAGTGACTAAACCGCCATCGGATTTCATAAATAACAAGCTAGTTTTCGGTAATTGCTGGCTAATACTATCAACATAGCGGCGTAAAATTGGTGATAGATAGGCAGAAACTACTGTGGTATCTCCCCGGGATACCAGTTTCATTAAAGGACTGACTTGATGGGAAATGGCTAGATGAGTAAAGCCGATTTCTTCGGCAATAGCTGCCACTTGTTTTTCGTGGTTGGGATAACGATAGCTGTGCATAAAAACAATCGCACAACTGCGGATACCCGCTTGATAAACTGGTATTAAATCGGCTTTAACTTGGGCGGGATTAACGGCGATTAATTCTTGTCCTTGACTATCGTAGCGTTCGGCCACTTCGATAACTTGTTCGTATAATAAAGAAGGAAGAATAATTTGACGGGCAAAAATATCGGGGCGATTTTGATAGCCAATTCTCAAGGCATCTTTAAAACCTTTGGTGATTAACAAAACCGTGCGCTCTCCTTTTCTTTCTAACAGCGCATTGGTGGCTACCGTTGTTCCCATTTTGATCACTTCGATGTTATCTAGGGAACCGCTAATATCTTTGATCCCTTGAATGACTGCATCTGGGTATTTTTCGGGATTTTCCGAGAGCAGTTTATAGAGAACAATCCACTGTTGATCGGCAATGGGAACAATCAGAAATCTAGCGGCATCTCTAGCTAGTCTTTCCATAATTTCTGGTCGATCGATTATCGCCACGATATCGGTAAAAGTTCCCCCTCGATCGATAAAAAATTTTAACATAATCCCTTCCAGTTCTCAGAATCAATGAACAATTGCGCCTAATTCTTTTAAGATAAACTAGATTGATTTATCTGAGTAAGCAAAATGTCCACAGGAATCGCTATCTTAGGGGTAGGACGTTGGGGAGTCCATTTCGTCCGTCATTTTTCTCAACATCCCTCAGCACAAGTAGTGGCGATCGTTGATCCCTCCCCTGAAAAACTCCGTCTCTGTCGCGATCAATTTAATCTCGATACTAATAAAGTTATTTTAGCCAATGACTGGGAATCTATTCGCAATCACCCCGAAATCTCGGCCGTAGTCGTCGTTACTCCCGCCATCAGCCATTATCCCCTGATTAAAGATGCTCTTAATTTAGGTTATCACGTCCTCGCCGAAAAACCCTTAACCCTCAATCCCCAAGAATGTGCCGAATTAACAGCATTAGCGGCTAAAAAACAGCGTATTTTATTAGTTGATCATACCTATCTTTTTCATCCCGCCGTTATCACTGGACAAAAAGTCCTGCAATCCGGGGGTATCGGTAAACCTCTTTATGGTTATGCCACTCGTACCCACCTGGGGCCGGTCCGTCAGGATGTGTCCGCTTTGTGGGATTTAGCTATTCACGATATCTCGATTTTTAATCATTGGTTAAATAGTACACCAGTATTTGTGCAGGCGCGAGGAACGGTTTGGCTACAACCTAATCTAGCTGATTTGGTCTGGTTAACCCTGATCTATGGCGATGGTTTTCAAGCGACTATTCACCTTTGTTGGTTGAATCCCGATAAACAGCGACGCTTAGGAATAGTTGGCAGCGAAGGGACTTTAATTTTTAATGAATTAGACTCTCGATCGCCTTTAACCCGACAAAAAGGCCATTTTGAGCGTCAGGAAGCCTATTTTATTCCCCGGGGACAGGAGACGGAATCTATCCCTATTGCCGATGGTGAACCCCTAAAAGCATTATGCGAACATTTTTTAGAGTCAGTGGCTACGGGTGTCGATTCTCCTGTATCTTCGGGATCGGTAGGGACGGAATTAGTCAAAATTCTCCAGGCAGCAGAATTATCTCTAGCCAGAGGTGGAGAAATCCTGCGCTTAGAATAGGGATATCCAATCATTGTTTCTTCCCTATTATCCCACTATTACGCAACAAGTCTATTGTTTTAAGTCCGTAGTCTGATCGTGGGTGGGGTTGAACGATAGAGAAACCCAACATTTTTAAATAATTGGGTTGGGTTTCGTTCCTCAAACCAGCCTACTTATTGCTAAATTTGTTGGTGTAATTTCGGGTGTGGCTGTGACAGAAAACTATCAGAAAAAGGTTTTTCTGGCTTTTCCCCACGCTCGGCACAAAAAGCTAGGTAATCTTCCACTGAATCAGCAAAAGCCTGCTGCAATTCCGCTACACTCTCTCCCTGAAAAGTGATAACATCTCGGACGTTGGCCACCTCACCGTAAAAGATACCCGCCTCGTCATCAAAAGAAACTACTGCTTCGTAACCTTTACAATTCATTCTAAGCGATAATTGTTTACTGTTCACTGCTAAAGGGTAATTCCGAGAAATCTATCTCACCTATTTGATCGATTACCCAGAGATGATAGCAGTCATAATCTGCCATTAACTTAATTTTTTAAATTATTATCATTGGGGCAATGGTGGCAATAGAGACTGCAATTGTTCTAGCAAAGGAGAAAGTCTTACTGTAATAATATTCCAGACAATTTCTGGTTGAACCTGATCGTACTGATGGCTAATAATATTTCTGAGTCCAATAATTCCCCTCCAATCAATTTTGGTGTGTTTTTGTTGAAAAGTCTCAGGAATTCTACGGGCTGCTTCTCCTAAAATTTCTAATTGTCTTTCCACAGCACTTTGTAACAAAAGACTCTTGGAATATTCTTCCAAAGAAACATCTTTGAATAAATTCTTGGATATTAGTAATAGCTTCGACCATATCCCAAAGATATCCAGCCTCACGACTGTTCATGACGATAAATTAGCTGATGAGTTTTTAAAATTTCGTAACGACGATAGGGGTTTTTCAGTCCCTCTTGATTAACCAAGTCAACTTTGCGTCCGAATATCTCCTCTAATTCTTCTTTCATCTGAACAATATCAAACAAATCCCAGCCATGATTGGGAGCAAACTTATAAAGAACATCAATATCACTATCAACTCGAAAGTCTTCCCTTAATACTGAACCAAATAAAGACATTTCAAGAATTTTCCAATGTTGACAAAAATTAGTAACTTTGCTTAAGATAACTTGAGCTTGTTTTTTGTTAAAACCAGAATTTAACAAGATTTTTTCGGCCTTGTTGGTGGTTATTTTAACAACCTTCGCTGTAATAGCTTGTTTCATTGGTGAGCAAAATCCCCCAAATTATCCTTGACAAAACACTTGAGATCCTTAAGGTTACAGTAACCCGCCATGTAAAGTCGGCTGGTAGGCTACACCAACATTAACACACCCTAGGAGATCGGCGCTCACTTTTTCGTCCGTAGTCTGATCGTAGGTTAGGCCAAACGATAGTGAAACCCAACATTTTTAAATCATTGGGTTGGGTTTCCTTCCTCAACCCAACCCACGGCTTTTTAACAACCGATAACTGTTTCATTTTTTATTGTCCTTAACAAAATTTAACACTACCTCAATTTTTTCAAAAAAATCGACCCGCCTAGCGGCGGGAAAAAGAGAAAAAGAGAAAAAGAGAAAAAGAGAAAAAGAGAAAAAGAGAAAAAGAGAAAAAGAGAAAAAGGGAAAAAGGGTTACAGAGTCCTCCCAGCACCGCACACCACCCGAAAACCGTCGCCGTTGAGGCTGTCGAAGTCGGGGTAGCTCCAGTTGCGGTTGGCAGAACGACAGAAATAAGGGATGAGGAGCCAAGAACCGCCGCGCACTATTTGATAATCATTATCATTTGTCAGCCAAGCACTGCCATCCGTCGGCGCATTCTCATAGCTATCATGCCAATTGTCTTCGCACCACTCCCAAACATTGCCACTCATGTCATAGAGTCCCCAAGCATTGGGCTTTTTCTGGCCCACAGGATGAGTTGTATTCTGAGAATTTCCGCCATACCAAGCGTAATCTCCTAACTGACTAGCATCATCACCGAAATAAAAGCGAGTAGTAGTCCCCGCACGACAGGCATATTCCCATTCCGCTTCTGTGGGGAGACGATAGGTTTTCCCTGTTATCTGACTCAATTTCTGACAAAAGGCTTGAGCGTCATTCCAACTAACCTTTTCTACCGGATTTTGGGGATTATTTTGAAACCAAGAGGGATTTTTTCCCATTACCGCTTGATATTGTGCCTGAGTCACTGGATATTTCCCAATCGCAAAACTGTTGACTTTAACTTGGTGTTGAGGCTTTTCAAAATTCCTAGCATCGGGATCGCTGTCAGGAGATCCCATGAGAAATTGACCTGCTGGTAAGCTCACCATCTCCAGTGTTACTCCGTTGGGTAGGTTTTCTGTAAATGGGGTTGGCTTTGTAAACCTGATAGATGCAGAACTTGAAGGACGAGGTGAAGGAGAAGGAGTAGGATTCTGACGAAACAACTGAGCGAAAATATTACTAGCGACTGTCCCTACTGTAAATAACCCGAAAGTTATTAAAACTTTACGACGCGACCATCTTTGAGGAGGTATAGGTGAAGGAGATGATTTAATCGATATTGGGGGAGGTGGTGGCGATACTTTAGGTGACGGTGTAGATGTCACAGTAGCGATACTTTTGCTTGCAAAAATATCAAGATTTAAATCACTAAATCGCTCACACCAATAACACTTTCCGTAACTGCGGTTGTAGTAATGATTATCAACTTTGCCACAGCGTATAACCTCTTTTAGTGCAGCTTCCAAAGTACCGCGCCATTCCTCAGCCGTCGGTCGTCTGTGGGGGAATTTATGTCCCTCATTAAAACAGCGCAAAAATAAGGCGTGTAAGTCGGGATGTAAAATATTTAATGGTATGGTGGTATTACTAGGTACAAGCAATTTATCCCCAGAAAAAGGCCATAGTCCCCGTCGAATTAGTTCCGACTGTTCCAGGGAATCCCCTCCTCCTTGCCACAATCCCCGAAACGGCGGCCCGCCAAATAGTAGATAATAAATAACAACTCCTAATCGAAAGCGATCATGCACTTCTGTTTGATCTACATCTGCTATATTCACTCCGATTAATTCCGCCGGTGTAAATCCTTCTGAGCCAACTAAACACCGATATATTTTACCGCTATAGGGATCTGATACTTGAAATGAATCTGTATCAATAATCGTAGGCAACGCCCGATTATTCACTAAGATATTTTCTAGCTTGATGTCTCCCAAAACATAACCTTTAAGGTGAATTGCTTCGATAATAGCGGCTATATTCCGCGCTACTACATGAAGAAAATACCAATTAGTTTCTAACTTGTATTTTCTTCTCATTATGGGCGTACAAAGCTTTAATAATGTTTCTGAACCCACCACTTCTGGCATTAAAAAACCAACGACTTTTCCCTGTTTATCTTCCAAGATAGAATAGGGCCAAGCGAAGGAAATATGGTTAAGATGAGCGTTAGGATCACTGGGACGATTTCTCACCATTAACTGTAATTTATCAACCCTTTCATTATGGGGATTGTGGTAGATTTTCGCTAAGTACCCATTAAAGTTAGTGTGCCATACTTTCGCTTCGCCACTGTTCGCCAGTTCTTGCGTCAGTGTAATCCAGCGATTCTGTAGTTGACAGCGATAAGTTAAAGACATCAAAAAATCTCCGAGTATTTGTGCTGTTCAGAAAAATTTATCTAGTCGTTTCTAATAAGTTAGATATAAGTAGCTGGTTATAATTAAATTAAAAATGGATTTTGCCTTTAATCCCCCTTTGATAACGGGGGTGTCTGATAATTTTTAACGCCTACCTACTTAGTATCAATCAAATACTGGTTTGGCTGTGTCATCTTGAACGCGATCAAAGTCTGAATCGTTGCCAACGTTGGGAATCTGGCGTAGCACCTCTGCTAGGGATTTTCGTTGCGGTTGCAGCAAGGCTTTTTCTAAGATTTGGCGGTGTTCGGCTTCGGCACTGATCCCGTGTTGGCTGGCTCGCTTTTTGAGAGCTTTGACGATGGCTTCATCGATATTGCGGACGATTAAATCTGCCATAGACGACATCCGTTTGAGAGTGGTATTGTATTCTCAACCATTTAAATGATAGCAATGATAGTCAATGATCTTATCCTAGGTTGGGTTGAACGATAGTGAAACCCAACATTTTTTAATAATTGAGTTGGGTTTCGTCAAATCAATTCCTGTAAAATAGCTTCGATTTGTCCTTTTAGAGGAGGAATGTCATTTTCAACAATATCCCAAATAATCTCTAGATTGATACGAAAATATTCATGAATAGTTAAGTTTCTTAGATCGCTGGCATCTCGCCAAGGAACTTCGGGATATCTTGCTTTAAATTCTTGAGAAGTTGCTCTAGCTGCTTCATCAATAATTTGTAAATGATAGACAATCCAAGTTTGAATTAATTCTTGTTGTTCAAACAGGGTTTTTCCCTGTCGAGCATACTTTTCTAAACGCTCAATTGCTTCTAAAATATCCCGCAAGCGTTCGCTATCATCTCTCATAGTGGTATTGCTTCTTTTAGTACCCGCTCTCTGATTCTATCTTTAAGTCCCTGTTCGGTAACAATATCAACTTTGCAGCCTAACAAG
>NZ_JBHFLL010000102.1:0-4360 GCF_041928595.1 Microcystis sp. BLCC-F209 | reverse complement strand
AAAATAGGCTTTTCGAGGGTAATTCTTGTTTTAATTCTCCATGTACGCAGTCTTTAAAAGCCTCTATTTCGTTCCAAGACACGATTAAGAGTGGCTTTTAGGCTAAGTATAATTACTTATCGCGTAAGTGAGATGCTCCCTCTCCCCCATACCTGTTAAACCGGATTTAGTATCAGAGCGATCGCTAGATAAAAGGTTAAGTAATGTTAAGATCATAATTCTTCATGAAGAAAGAGCATGATCGCCGAGTAACTGTAGTCAAAAATACCAAATTTTGCCCCAGTCACAATACAGTAGGGATCAAGCGCATTCGATCGAAGCAGGAATTTTCTCCCCAGTATCTATGAATCAATCAGAAAGTTGCGGTAAGGTCTATCTAGTCGGTGCGGGTCCCGGAGATCCCGGTTTGTTGACCTTAAAAGCGAAAGTTCTCCTAGAAAATGCCGATGTTGTCCTCTATGATGCCCTAGTTAGCCCCTCGATTCTAGCCATGATTAACCCCCGGGCCGAACAAATCCATGCGGGTAAGCGTCGCGGTCGTCATTCTCTAGTACAGGAGGAAATCACCGCTTTACTGATCGATAAGGCCCGGACTAATGCCGTGGTTGTTCGTCTCAAAGGGGGCGATCCCTTTGTTTTCGGTCGCGGGGGTGAAGAAATGCTCGATCTGATCGCGGCTGGAATTAGCGTCGAGATCGTGCCGGGGATCACTTCAGGAATTGCCGTGCCTGCCTACGCCGGTATTCCCCTCACCCATCGCGATTATAGTTCTTCCGTTACCTTCGTCACCGGCCACGAGATGGCGGGTAAATATCGTCCTCAAGTTAACTGGTCAGCGATCGCCCATGGTGCGGAAACAATTGTTGTTTACATGGGTGTGCATAATTTACCCTATATTATCGGGGAGTTAACCAAGGCCGGCAGAAGTCCAGAAACACCGATCGCCTTGATTCGCTGGGGAACAACACCGCAGCAACAGCAGTTAATCGGTACTTTCACTACGATTATGGACCAGATCGAAGCCACCGGCTTTGAGTCCCCAGCGATCGCTGTTATCGGGGCAGTGGTGAACCTTCATGATCTCTTACAAGCGGGACAACCTTTGCTATCCAGGACAATCCCCCCTACACCCATTTCTCCCTGATTCGGTTCCCATGCGTCAATATCAAAAATCCCTGACGATTACCACCAGTCCCAAGAATTTCCATCGTCTGACTGCCCCCATAGAAGCGATCGTGGCTGAATCGGGCATAACGACGGGATTATGCAGTATATTTGTCTGTCACACCTCCGCTTCTTTGCTGATCCAAGAAAATGCCGATCCCGATGTTCTCACCGATTTGGCCAATTTCTTCGCCAAGTTAGTGCCGGAAGATAGCAGTCTCTACTATCACTCTACCGAAGGGCCAGACGATATGCCCGCTCACATTCGCTCGGTGCTAACCCGGACATCGGAACAAATCCCGATCGCTAGAGGTAAATTAGTTTTAGGCATCTGGCAAGGTATCTATCTCTGGGAACACCGTCAGAGTCGTCACCAAAGGCAAGTGGTGGTTCATATCACCGGGGTCTGAAGCGTTGCGTATAGTTTTGTAATAGAAACTTTACTCGTACCCCTCATCGGAGTAAGATTTTTTCCGTGTACGATCAAATTGTTCGCTTTTTGAACAAAGAACTTCATATTTCGTAACAAAAGGAAACAATTTATGCGAAAATTGTTCGCTCTGGCCCTGGTGCTATCTCTCTGGTTCACCTTTGCCGCTCCAGCGTCGGCTGATTTGTCCAATCTGACCCCTTGTAGCGAAAATCCCGCTTTCCTACAAAAAGCGAAGAGTTTCCGCAACACCACTCCTGACCCCGAATCGGGAGCCAAACGCGCTCAAACCTACTCCCAAGCTCTCTGTGGACCCGAAGGCTATCCGCACCTAATTGTTGATGGTCGTTGGGATCACATGGGCGATTTCTTTATCCCTAGCATCCTATTCCTGTACATTACCGGTTGGATCGGTTGGGTTGGTCGGGCCTATTTAATCGCCGTGCGCGACAGCAAAGATGCCGAAATGAAGGAAATCATCATCGATGTTCCCCTCGCTTTGAGCAAAATGTTAACGGGGTTCCTCTGGCCGTTGGCGGCTTTACAAGAAGCCACTTCCGGTAAATTGACCGTTAAGGATTCGGAAATTACCGTTTCCCCTCGTTAATTTTTGTGTCAAACCCTTGACTTTTTATTCCCTAGGAGAACTCAGATGGAAGGACTTACTAAATTTCTCTCGTCCGCACCCGTGTTAATTATGGCGCTGCTGACTTTCACCGCCGGGATTTTAATCGAATTTAATCGCTTTTATCCCGATCTCTTATTCCACCCGCTAGGTTAAAGCCAATCTCAGGTGATTAAAGGGGATACAGAGTCCACTGTATCCCTTTTTAATGGCAACGATCGGAGGGACTGGGGGAATATTAAGAAAAGAAAGGCACTGGAGACGACAGGCTCTAAAAATCGATAAGATACAGGTGTCTGCAACCACAGAGGTGGGACAAACCATGCTGTTAGATAGAGATTTGATGCTAGGAAAGCGTCTGCGGTATCAAGAATTACAAGAAAAATTAAAAGAGATTTGGCAGGGAGAAAACGTTCCCGAATCCGATGAATGCGATTATGATATCCTCGTTGTCCCTTCTTTTAGTATCGATCAGAGAGTCGGTCAAAAAGTGGCGGGTTTTTTACATTACGAAGAAAGATTATTATTTTCTCTGATTCGGTTGCGACATCCGAAAACTCGTTTAATCTATGTAACAGCGCAGCCACTTTCGCGGATGGTGATTGATTATTACCTGCAATTGTTGCCTGGGATTCCTTTTTCCCATGCTAATAATCGTCTGTTATTACTGACAACTCACGATAACTCTTTTCAACCTTTAACTCAAAAAATTCTGGAAAGACCGCGCTTAGTAGCAAGAATCCGGCAAGCGTTGCGTCGAGATCGTGCCTACATGGTTTGTTTTAATTCTACTAATTTAGAGCGAGAATTGTCTTTACAATTAGATATTCCTTTATTTGCCTGTAGTCCAGACTTATTGTATTGGGGTTCTAAAAGTGGCAGTCGCGAGATTTTTGGTCAAGGCAATATTCCCCATCCTGACGGTAGTTTACAGGTAAATACGGTCAAGGATTTGTTATACGAAGCCGCTAGTTTGTGGTCGCGGCAACCGCAATTAAAACGCATGGTAGTTAAGTTAAATGAGGGGTTATCAGGAGAAGGAAATGCGGTTTTAGATTTACGTCCTTTAGGGGAAATTGTTGATAGTAACAGTCTAGATTTAAGCGAGAGAATTAATCTCTTGGCTAAACTATTAGACAAGATTAGTTTTCAAGCAAGCGATGAAAATTGGGAGAGTTTTTCTGGCAAAATTGCTGAATTAGGGGGAATTGTCGAAGCTTTTATTGAAGGGGAAGAAAAGCGATCGCCGAGTGTGCAAGGTTATATTACACCGACGGGAGAAGTGAAGATTCTTTCCACTCACGATCAAATTTTAGGGGGTCCCGATGGTCAAATTTATCTGGGTTGTTATTTTCCTGCCGATGAAAATTATCGCCTACAATTACAGGAATTAGGTCTAAAAATAGGGGAAATTCTGGCAGCAAAGGGAGCAATTGAACGCTATGGAGTTGATTTCGTCGCTGTTAAAAATCCAGAAACTTTAGTCTGGGATTTACAGGCGATCGAAATTAATCTGCGAAAAGGAGGAACTACCCATCCTTTTATGACTTTAAAGCTTTTAACTAATGGTGAATACGATCAAAAAACTGGATTATTTTTCAGTCAACCTCACCAGGAAAAATACTATATTGCCTCCGATAATCTCCATAAACCCCAATACAAAGGTTTACTTCCCGATGATTTAATGGATATTATTGCTAAACATCACTTGCATTTTGATAGTAGCAGTAAAACAGGAACAGTTTTTCATCTCATGGGTGCGCTGTCAGAATTTGGTAAATTAGGGTTAACTTGTATCGGCAATTCTAGTGAGGAAGCGGCGGCAATTTATCAGCGTGTGGAACAGGTTTTAGATTGGGAAACAGAGCATAGTTCTATAAATTTAGGTTATTGTTCTGGATTACCGATCACTTGGATATAACTAGACTGATTTACTGGCTGTAATTTTTTGTTTCAGAGATTTAACCGACATTCCGCACATCTTCATATACCTTTATATACAGAAGTGTTGAACGTGGAAAAAAGTGGTACAAAATTTGATATTATAGATAAGAAAACAAAGTAAATGTACACCAATAAATGTGAATAAGCCATGCTAACAATTTTCCCAAAACTAATGAAAGAGCTTCTCAAGCCACTCC
>NZ_JBHFLL010000101.1:0-12143 GCF_041928595.1 Microcystis sp. BLCC-F209 | reverse complement strand
CCTTATCCTGACTTGATTTCAGTTTTTTCTTTGTCAGTAAGGGTGTCAACAAGGAATATTACAAATTGTTAACCGAGTCTTGAAAGCCTTGTGCCACAAAGGTTTGAAATGTTAAGAAAGATGTGACTAAAGGACAGCTTAATAAGGGGGGCATCTGATAATTTTTAACGCCTACCTACTTACATAGGAGCGATCAATCTTTGTGTCCTTTGTGTCTTTGTGGTTCGTTCCACCCCCGCGCTAGGAGCAATGTATCTTAGAATACATTTTACCCACCAAATCCAAGAGAGCCTTGACTAGGTTACTTAATGGCAATGTAGGTATGGGCAGCTGCTAAAAGCTCATCTTTTGTATAACCTTTCGCATTTAATTCCTCCAGAATTTCATCGGTTAATAAGTTCTCGCCGTCCTGCCAAATTTCATTTCTGATGATGTAGGAAACATCCAAAGGTTCAACAGCTTTTAGGTATTGAATTGATGACCGAAAATTAAAATAATCGGAAAACATAAAATTTACTAAATTTTCTGCGTAGCTATTTTGGTCGTCCTTAATTAAAGGTACAGAAAGCAAATTAAGTTTTTCCAGCAGTTCAACAAAGGGAACTATATCCTGAAGAGTTTTATGTTGGTTAAGATACTCTAATATTTGATTTTTTGCTAATCTTAAGTGAATCCAGGGATAATCTGAAAACAAGCCATACTGATGATGACCATAGTAAGAATTCCACAGAGACGCACCAACGCAGTAAATTAATCCTCCCGGTTTAGTCACACGAAACATTTCAGCAAAGGCGGCTTCAATGTTAAGAATATGCTCCATTGTTGCCGCCGAAAAGACTATATCATAATAGTTATCAGGTCGAGACATTGCTTCGGCTGACTCCTTAAAATAAGTGACCTTCTCGTGAACAAATCCCGTCCCAATTTCTGCACAGATATCAAGTCCGTGTACTGCGGCTGACTGAAGGAAAAGTTGACAGTCTCTCCCATCATTGCATCCGACAATTAGGACTTTTTTTTCGTGCAGTTTATGACTCGGCACATACTTGAGACAATCTCTAGCATAATAGTCTAAATATCCCATAAATATCCTGGCAATTAATAAGTGACTTAGGCGTAGTACCAATCGGGCATTAGGCCAGATTTAGTGTTGATAAAAAAGCAGTCCAATGTGGCTAAAACTCCCTCCTCATTGCGATAGGGATCTCCCAGATCCCAAAGTCGAAAGTTATAGGGCAACAACCAGTCAACAATTTCATTTAACAGGGGAGTGTTTTGTCCATAGCCTCGATAGAGCCAACATTCTAGAACTAAAATATCCACATGGGGCAGCGTTTTTTCTGCCCCTTTAAGTATCGATAATTCACTGCCTTGAGTATCGATTTTAATAACTTGTGGAATTGGTAGGTTCAAGGTGGCAATGGCATCATCTAAGGTCATTTGTTGGACTTTAACAGGAGTCGTCCGTACACCAGTATTGGTCATATCTAACGCTGTACTACTGACCACGCTATCAGAAAAGACATTCATGGTGATTTCCCCAGTTTTTTCTCCCAAAGCAATTTTGTGTAATTTAAAGGAAGGATATATTTCCAGGGCTTTTTCAAGGAACTCTCGATAGTCAGAGCAGTGGTCTATGAGAGGTTCAAATAAATAGAATTCTGCCTCTGGTAAAATTCTTTTGATATAACAAGACCAACCACTATTAGAAGCTCCGACATCAAAGATAACTCTAGGTTCATGGCCGAGTTTTTTAAGCCGTCTAAAAGTTTGTCGGACTTCCTGCAAAACTTGATCGTCCAAGTCATCCATCATTTTTTGGTAATCTTCATTAAATTGATTAGTTTTGTTAGTCATAATTGAAACAGTTAACAAGCAGTTGTTTTTGAGAAACTAATTAGGGCTTGCTGAATAAATGTGAAATGTAGGTAAGGTAAGGGTTTTGTGGCTTTTCTGGCGAAACAGGTGCAAGATTTTGAGAGAATCGTGCTTCCAAACCTTGCGTCTTCATCGGCCTGCGTCCTGTAGGGGCGAAGCATTCGGGCAATAACCTATCGGTGAAACCGGAGATTTTCTATCCGAATGCTTCGCCCGTACTTTTTCAGCAGACCCTAATTAATCTACTATAGCAGTTATCTTAATGGTGAAGTAGGAAGTCTCTGGTTTTAGGGAACGCCAGAACTGCGGAACGCTGGAACAGTAGCTGGTGGTGGAGAGATGATGCCAAATCCCGTCATACTTCGTCTTTCTAAGCAACGCTGTAAGTCCAACTAGATTAGGATTTTGCTGCCATCTTCATCTAATCCTACAAAATCTTTCCCTTGATATTCCCGCAAACCAAAGCAGTTAAAATCTCCCGGTCTGGAAGTTTTATAGAGAGTGATTTTTTCTGAATAGTTTATCAGGGATAAATCATTATGAAAATTCTCCAATAAATAACGAAGATAGTTGTCGCAGTAGTAGGGGCGAGCTAAATAACCTTTATTAAAACCACACAGGAAAAGTTTCAGGGAAAAAGGAAATTGATAGAGAAAGTTAAAAACTGCGGCTGTCACTTGGGGATAACTGGGGTTAAAAAAGTCATCCATACAAATTATTCCCTCCTCACTCAAAAGCTGATTAGCAATCTGTAAATCATTAAAACAAGCAGAACCAGAATGGGCACCATCTATGTGGATCCATCTACAGCTGGAAAAAAACTGGTGAAGATTAGCTTCATTTTGCCAAAAATTTTGAGATTTACATCGATAAAAATTACTGTTAGAGTGTAAATTTCTGAGAAGCTCTTGGGCTTCGTCAAACATAATCAAGTCAACTAATAGGCAGGTTTCTTCTGGGTTAGCATGAAGACAAGATAAAATAGCTGATTTTCCTTTCCACACTCCTATTTCTAAAAAATTACCTTTGATATAATGGCTGGTTTGATAATTTAGTAAGCAATCCCAGGTTATAGCGGCTTGCTCTAGAAAAAATCCCTCAACTAAAGCTGATTGACTGACATACTCTTGAAATTTACTTGCCATAATTTTACTCTTTATTGCTGTTTTATACTCTGATTTGTTAGCAGATTTTACCTAAAATCCTAGCAATTACAATTAAGCAGAAAAGTAGGTAGCTGGCATAACAGAAGCCGACCAAAGTAGGGCTTGATGGAAGACCTGATAATCTTGGAAAAAGAAAACATTGCCCCAGGAATTATCGAGGGAATAGGCAGAATTACAATAATAACTAACGTCGGAACTGCCCCAAATACGATAGATAACTAGATGCCAATGATAATCTCTTTCTTTCATGGCCTTGACTAAATCTGGTAATTGATTCATCGCTCCCGAACGACCAAAGGGGAAATTTTGATCCCAAAATTCCGCAACTACCACGGGATAACGATAGTTACCCATACCTTTGATTACTTCTAAATCAAAGCCTTCTGTGTCAATTTTAACTAAACCAATATCTTTAGGTAATTCCTCACCATCGTGGAGACTAGCTAGGGTTTTAACAGTAACGGTAATAGTATCGGTAAATACTAAACCTTCCGAAAGAGAATGCTTGGTTAAACTGCTATAAAAGCTGGCATCTTGATAGGTGTTATCTGGGGTTTCATCGGTGGCTATATGCAGTTCTTGGGTTTGATTTTCGGAACCGATAGCTAAGGGAAAAAGCTGGAAATTAGGATGATTACCGAGGCGATTTTTGAGCTTATCGATGACGGGAGGAAAAGGTTCAAAGGCATAAACTTGATAACCAGCTTGTAGGAGACGACTAGAAACATCGCCCCGATTAGCACCAATATCTACTGCAAGACGATGGGGAAGATAGGAATATAAATAAGTCATTAATTCGATGTCTAAATCTTGGAAATATTTTTGATCGATAATGACTTTGTATTTTTGAGCGTGGATGTCTTCCAATATTTTCTGGTTATCTTCTTGAATTTTTTGGAGAGCATCAAGAATTAAGCTGCTTTGCTGGTAAGCAGTTTTTTGGGAATCTTCGTGATTTTTTAGCAGGGTATTCAGAATCAAGTCCCCTTTTTGTTTCCAGTCTCCCGTTAATAATTGGAGATTTTTAACTATATCTACGGAAAACTTGAGCAAAAAAGCTTGATTTTGCAGTGATAAATCAGCCTTTCGCTTGGTTTCTGCATTTTCTTGTCGGATTTGCTCCGTGGAGTTATTGAGTTGCTCAACCTTAAAATCTAAGGGATCAAGCTGATTAAGTTTCTCCAGTTTTTGGATTTGTTCAAGTTGGACATGACTGAGTGAATCAAGTTTTTCTAGAAATAAATCTTTGACCGCTTTAACTCGCTGAACTATTTTATTTTTGGCTAATAATTGTTTGATCATTTTGGCTAGTGATTAGGTAAATTGTCTTAAGCTTGACTGGGAGAATTTTCAATTTTGCGGCTAGTTTCGGGAACTAACAAATCTTGGCGAATAAAAACCACTTCCTTTTGGAGGAGTGTGCCATCAATGGGGGATCTCCATTCGCCGGTTTCGTCATAATAACGGAAACCAAGCTGATCCAAAAGATTAAGCATTTCATTGAAAACGAGAGCGTCCTGATCATAGCGAATAAAGGAGAGTTCAGCAACGACTAAATCTACCTGAGCGATAAATTCTTTCGCTCCTTCTAAGACGATATGCTCGGCACACTGCACGTCTAATTTTAATATTCCTCTGCCAGAAATTTGCCGATCTGTCGCCACCTGATCGAGGGTTTTTACCGCCACTGTAATCGTTTCATAGTTTCTAAAATCGGCGGGAGTAAGTAAGGAACTACCGTACAAATCGGGGGAAACTTGAAAACTTAACTGACCAGCTTGATTAGAGATGGCAATTTCTAGTAATTCCGCTTTAGGAATATTACAGATATAGTAATTTCTGGCCGATTGCTCGTATTTTGAGATTAGCGGATCGATGAGGATAAAACGAGCTTCAGGGAATAATTGACTAGCGGTATGAGACCAAATACCGTGGGAAGCTCCCACATCAACCACAAAATCGGGCCGATATTTTTGCCCTCGTAAACGTCGCATGACTTGATAGACTTGAGCATAATCTTTATAAATAATTGCGGGAACGGGGGGTTCAATAAAGTGAACTAAATCGATCGGCGATCGAGGTAAAATCGCTTCAAATCTGTCATCGGCCGCCTGTTCTTTTTCTAGGGACTGCCACACCCATTGATCGATCCCCTGATCCGAGAATTTTGCCGCTACTTTAACGGCATTTTCTCGCATTCTTTGCTGATTTTCTGGGTTAAGAACGTATTCCACGGCTGCCGCCAAACTTTCGGGTGTATAATCACAAACCACACCGATTTGAAAGCGATTAATAAAGTTAGCCGCCGAGGTTTTATTACTGCCTAAAAGAATTACCGGGGTGTTAGCGGTGGCGAGGTTAAAAATAATCCGCCCGGGTAAACTAAGACGAGACAATTCTGTCCGATCATCTCTTTCGTCCATGGTTCCCGTGGGAACAATGACAAAGGGATATGCTTGTAGTTGTTGTCCTAGTTGTTCTTCGGGATAAAGTCCTTGGCTATAAAGTCCCCATTTTTCTAATTCTGCGGCAGATTCTTTGAGCCAATAATAGTTAGAATTGCCATACCAATCTAGTTTAATCCCTGCCCCTTGAATACTCTCTAACAGAGATTGGAACCATTGGGGACTCCAAATGCTCCCTAATAAAGCTCCCCATTTTTCTTGACAGCGTTGGGGAGAAACTTCGGCAACTTCACTATTAATGAGACGGTGGGGAACGATCGCCGGTAGGAGCCAAAATTTGTAGCCGTACTTATTCTCGTAAGCGTCGCGGAGTTCGGGATGGGTGGCAAAACGAACGGAACATTTGCTTAAAAACTCTTTCATCAAAGCATCGGGAATCTCCTGAACGCAGATATTCTGATCGTCCATGATGTAGGTGGCAAGGGGAACATTAAATAATTCCTTAATAGCGATCGCTGTCAGAATATCGCTGGCGTAATAAGGGACACAAAAAACGCTCTCAATCTGGTTGTGTGCGAGGGTTTTTAGCACTGACTGAAACACTTGCGCTCGCGATAGCTCTCGGTGATCGAGAAGAAGACTGAAGGCCCCAAAATCCTGTTCCCCACCGTAGTGATCAGCGGAGCGTATGGAAATAATTTGACGATTATCGGCAAAGATTCTTTTTACTAGGGCCCCTGTACCGTGCTGTTGATTGACTTCACAGGGGGTAATAATAGCATGGCCGCAGATGTAGTGGTTCTGGAAGATAGCAAAGCGATCATCGATGGGTTTTCCCTGTTCTAATGATCGCCAGAGCCAATCGTCAAAATGATCGGCTTTTAAACTGGAGGCTAATTGATGACTAGCCTGACGAAGTTTTAGTTGATAGTTATAGGTGTGGAGTTTGGCGATTTCTGTCAAGAAACTTGCGGCCGCATAATCACAGACAGAACCGAGGTCAAACTCTTGCACAAATTTAGCAGCAGCGCTATCCTTCTGACCGACCACCAGAATGGGGGTGTTAGCGGCAGCGACGATAAAAGGGATACGGGAGGGTAAGCTCAAATAGGAGAATTCTGGCCGATCCTCTTCTTCCGCGGAACTGCCAGTGGGAACAAGGGCGAAAGGAGCTTGACGTAGGTGGTTAATTAGGTCAGCCTGGGGACAGTACCCTTGAAAGAAAATTCCATCCTGCGCTAATTCTTCCTCTTGGAATTGCAACCATTGACGATTGGGATTACCATACCAATCAATTTTTATTTGGGATTCCCGACATAACTGACGCAGTTTTTCTAACCAATTCTGAGACCAAATATTACCAATTAAAATGCCTCGCCCCATCAGATCAGGCATGACAATTTCAGGGGGAAACAGATAGCTTTCGACGAGGGGAGGGATAAACCAGATTTTCTGCCTATATTTTTTTTCATAGGCTTGGCACAAGGGCAAAGAAATGCCTAAAATTAGATCGCTGCTATCGAGTAGGTTCTGAACTGCTTGATCGTCAACGACATCAATATGCACATTCTGATCATCCATCAGGTAAGTACAAACCGGGACTTGAAAGAGAGATTTAATCGCTGTGGCTACATAAAAATCTTCCACAAAGTAGGGAATTACTAAGACTCTTTTCGGTTTTAAATAAACAAATAAATTTTGGATTTTTACTAAAATTTCCCCGTAGGAACAACCGCGCACATCTAGGCAAAAATTCCGAACGCCAAAATCCTGGTCTCCTCCGTAGAGATTAGTGGTTCGTAAGGAGACTATCCCACCAGTATCAGGGAAAATTCTCTTTAAAAGAACCCCGACACCGTGATTCTCATTGATTTCGTTTGCAGATACTATAATATCATAACTTTCTTGGAATTTGTCGGCAAAACTATTTAAGTCTTGTAAGGACAAACTAAGTTCTTTTTGTAGTTCCTGATAAGAGGTGAGCATAATGACTAATTTTAATAGACTTTAACTATAGACATTCCATGACCGCTGACAGATTTTCTCAGAAAAACCAAGCATGACCTCGTTTTGCTTACTGCCTCGTCATTAAGATAACTGCCGTATTTTTCCTTGGTTATCCCTCTAGAAATTTTATATTTTTCGATATACCCTGTCAAACTTATTCTCATCCATCCCACAAAACCGAGATTGATCCTTGCATCTCTTAATGTTTTAACATTGTTCATCTCCTTTTTACTAACTTCGGCCACCGCTCTCACAATGACCTTTTTATATCACTTTTTGTTTCCCCATCGGGAATTATCATCTTGCCTTGGCAGACTAGAACTGATGCACCACCCACAGAAACTTCCGTAATTGACCGGTTATTTTTCTGAAACTTTAATTGTATGGTGCTTGGTCTGCCCATTTCCACCCCTTGGATTATTGTCCATTGATTCATCCCTTCCCTAGAAGATTCTAAAGCCCCTAGGTAGCCCGCCAAAGCGGCCACAGCCGAACCAGTGGCGGGATCTTCCATAACTCCCAAACCGGGGGCAAACATTCGGCCATAAATACGAGATTGGGGTGATTCCGGGTCAAAACAGCAGACAAAAAGGGAATTAGCGGGGGATTGGCCCAATAATGATGACCAGAGAGTTAGATTTAGTTTTATTCTCCCTAAAATATCGCGATTTTTGACGGGGATGAATAAAAAAGGGAGACCGCAGGAAAAGGCGCGGGGGGGATAACCGGGTAAGAAATCGGCAACGCTTAGGGAAAGAATCGCCGCTAAATCATCGAGAGCATAATTATCCGCCACTAATTCTGGCAATTGTGCCACTTTTAACTCACTATAGACCGGTTTTTCCCCGTCCATGAGAATTTTTACCGGTACTAAACCGACTCCTTCCTCCAGATAAATCGTGGTTTCTTGGTGGGGGGGAATAGCACCGATTAGGGCTAAAATATAGGCCGTGCCGACGGTAGGATGACCAGCAAAGGGTAATTCGGTACTGGGTGTGAAAATACGGACTTTTTTGCTGCCTTGGTCTGTTTCTGGCGGAAAAACGAAGACTGTCTCTGAGAAGTTAAATTCGGCGGCGATTTTTTGCATCTGGGTGCGGGTTAATCCGGATGCTTCCGGAAAAACCGCCAGGGGATTACCGCCAAAAACGCGATCGCTAAAAACATCGGCGGTATAGTAGGAATAGGTAGGCACGCGGGGGATAGAGCAACAGTTATCGGAGAATTTTTTGATCTTACAACTATTTTCACCCGTGGATGAGATAGTCCCCAAGTCTGGCTGATATCATGTAACCTTCGCAGTCCCAACCAAATAGTTTTAACACCTGGTTCACCGTCGCCTTTTCTCGCTAAAAAACCCCCGAGAGAAGCCATCATTTTGACCCCTGAAGCTTGACAATAGGGTGAATTGCCCAAATCAGAGCCGGCACTTGCGGCGGCTAGATTGGCCGAGGCTTGTCATACACTTGTACTAAATGGCCAGCCAAGTTTTCCACAATACGGATTAATCTTTTCGGCTCTTCACTCCCCAACCCCCCACTGATTACTGTTTACTGCTTACTAAAAAATCTCTTGTCTCTTAATCAAATTCTGCTTTTAAATCCCGACGCATCAATTCATAAACGGCAACTTGGGGAGAAATTTCCCCGCGCAAAAGACAATCAACTTGACAGGTAATCGGTACATATAAATTTTTTTCTTGGGCAATTCTCATCAAAACTTCTGTGGTATTTATTCCCTCGGCAGTTCCCTCTAATTTCGCTAAAACTTCTGGCAAAGATAAACCTAAAGCTAATTGATAACCCACTTGATAATTGCGAGATAAAGGACTATTACAGGTGGCTAATAAATCCCCTAAACCCGATAAACCGAAGAAAGTTTCTTGACAACCTCCTAGACAAGTTCCCACCCGAACTATTTCCGGTAAAGCGCGAGTTAACAGGGCAGATTTAGCATTAGTACCTAACTGTAAACCATCACAAACCCCAGATGCGATCGCCATGACATTTTTAAGAGTGCCACCTAACTCTGTTCCCAAGGGATCGCTATTCAGATAAACCCGAAAAGATTCCCCAGATAATAATTTTTGTAACAATATTGCTGCTTTTTGCTGATAACTTGCTACCACCGTAGCGGCGGGTAAACCTTGATTAATTTCTTTAGCTAAATTGGGACCGGAAAGAACCACAAGGGGATGAGCGGGAAAAGCTTGATTCCACAGATGAAAGGGGGTACGAGTGGTGATTGGCTCTAATCCTTTAGTAGCGGTGACGATAATTATGCGAGAATTTAATTGTAATTGCTGTAATTTTTCGATCATTGGAACAACTCCTTTAATCGAAACGGCCGAAATAATTACGTCAGTATCTGCTATAATAGCCCCTAAATCTTCCCCGGTATGACGGGACCAAACCCTAACAGCTAAGTGATTACGTCTAGCCAAATTAGCCAGAGTTTGCCCCCAAATTCCCCCACCTATAACCGTAATTTTCTTGGCATTTTCTAACAACTTTTATTCTCCTCCTTATTAGTGATCCCTGATCAGTGACTGGTTAGAAATGATTCGATTGTAAGATTATGAGTGTTAAATGGAATTATTGACCGATTACTGATAAGTAGGTAGGTGTTAAGAGTTGTCAGACACCCCCCTTATCAAGGGGGGCAGGGGGTATCAGAGGCAAAATCTATCTTCTATTTAATTATAACTACTTACTTAACTGTTCACTGATAACTGAAAAAAATGACAACCTATCGCAATCCTGCCCCTACTGTTGATATTATCATCGAACTGATCGACTCGCCCCACCGTCCGATCGTACTAATTGAGAGAAAAAATCCGCCCTTTGGCTGGGCAATTCCGGGGGGATTCGTGGACTACGGTGAGTCGGTGGAAACGGCGGCCATTCGGGAAGCTTACGAGGAAATCAGTTTAGAGGTGCAGTTAATCGAGCAATTTCACGTCTATTCCGATCCTAACCGCGATCCGCGTCAACACACCATTAGTATTGTTTTTATCGCCACGGCAAAAGGCAAACCGATTGCTGCCGATGATGCCAAAAAAGTGGGGATTTTTCATCTCTGGGAATTCCCCCAACCCTTATGCTTTGATCACGATCGCATTCTCAATGATTATCGTCGTTATCGGGATTATCAAATTCGTCCCACACATTAAACCCCAACTTAGCTATAAAAGCAATCCTTGCCAAAAACGTCCCCGAAAAAACTTAAAAAATTATACACTTCTGAGAGCGACAATCGGTTCCAATTTAGAGGCACGATAGGCGGGAAAAACGCCGAAAAAGAGACCAATACCCGTGGAAACGCTCAAAGACAGGGCGACGGCGCTGGCGGAAACAGTGGCAGCCAGGGGAGAGAAACTGGAGACGAGAACGATCGCTCCTGCACCGAAGAGAATACCAAACGCACCGCCGGCGATGGAAACGAGAGTTGATTCAATCAGAAATTGTAGGAGAATATCCTGTTCTCTGGCTCCGATCGCTTTTCTTAGTCCGATTTCCCCGGTTCTTTCCGAAACCGAAACGAGCATAATATTCATCACCCCGATACCCCCGACAATTAGGGAAATACCGGCGATTAGAGCCAAAAGTAGGGTTAGACCCTTGGTAATCGTGTCGAAGATTTCGATCATCTGTTTAGCAGTTTCGACGCGAAAATCATCCTCAGCGACGATTTTATGGCGTAAACGCAGAAGATTCTGGATTTGGAACTTAGCAGCGCGGATTTCCTCCCCCGATCGCGCAGTGAGACTAATCCAACTCAACTCGACACCGTAGGGTCCGGTTTTGCCCACCAGTTGCGAGTTCATGGTACTGAGGGGAATAATCAGCATTTCATCCTGATTACTGCCAAAAAAGGAGCCTTTCGCCTCTAAAATCCCGATCACCTCAAAACTGAGATTTTTGATCCGCAGCTGTTGACCGAGGGGATTTTGGGTGGGGAAAAGTTGCGCCGCCACTTCAGTGCCGATTACCGTTACCCGTTTGTTGCGGGCTAGATCGATATTATTGATAAAACGACCTTTTTCTAGGGTAAAATTGCGGACAGAAGCGTATTCTGAGGTGCTTCCCGTCACTAGAGCCGTCATGTTGCGATTACGATGGGAAATCAGGAAACGAGCGTTTATTTCCGGAGCGACTTCAGCGACGGTGGGAACCTGTTCAGCGATCGCTTGAGCATCGGCTAAAACTAAGGTTTTCGGTAAATCAACGGTGGTATTGCGTGCTTGTCGCGACCCCGGCACCACAAAAAGGGTATTGGGTCCCAAGTTAGCAAACTGGTCATTGGCTAAGGTTTGCGCCCCTTGGCCAATCCCGATCATGGCCACCACCGAAGCGTTACCGATGATAATTCCTAACATGGTCAGGCCGCTACGCACTTTATTGGCCCTTAGGGTGGAGACGGCCATTTTTAAACTTTCGACGATAAACATATCAGTTATCAGTTATCAGTTATCAGTTATCAGTTATCAGTTATCAGGTTTAAGTTTTAAGTTTTAAGTTTTAAGTTATTAGGTTTAAGTTTTCAATTTTGGTTCTTCGGTTTGTGTTATGTAATGGACGGGGGTTATAAGAGATGGAACCCTTATAGAGAAAGACATTGGACGATTTTTGTCAATTGTTTTTGATCTAGAGCGAGCTAATCAGTTAAATCTTTTGCCAGATAAGGA
>NZ_JBHFLL010000100.1:0-12253 GCF_041928595.1 Microcystis sp. BLCC-F209 | reverse complement strand
GCTATTTACAGAGTTTTATGTGTCAACATATCAGCTATGTACACTGGTTTAGGAAAATTGTCTATTCAATCTGAAAAATGGCGTTCTGGGGTTGTCATGTTCTTAAATGTAAAGTTTTGTTACGAGATTCAACATTTCTGGGTTTACAGGGGTAGGGGTCTTGAGTCTCCCGATTGCTACTATTAGAGAACTTGAACTGTCTTCGAGTTACCGCGATCGGGCAACCTTGGGCGATGGTAGCGAAGTCTTATTTGATAGCTATGATGGCATGGTGATTTGGGGTGGGCAGTATTGAGAAATCGAGATTAACGCGGCAGAGACAGAGCCATTGATTGGAATGAGCCTGTTGCGCGGTTATCGGTTGCAAGTCGATACAGTGCGATGCCGAAGGCACTGCGTAGCAGTACGCCGATCTTGTAGGGTGCGTTAATGAAATGTAACGCACCTTATTTTGTTTTAATCAAAGCAATCTATTCAGCGCAGTTTCTGGTCAGTTATCATGCCAGATAAGGCAATGATCGAGGAAAATTTACAATCATGACAGTCCGTCAAACCCGCTACAGCAAAGAAGAGTTTGCTCGACGTGGTAATGAGATTTATGAATCTCAGGTACGTTCTCAAGTCGAGGAGGGAAATCAGGGGTAAATAGGCACTATCGGGAATATCTGGATCGAACATAGTTTTTAAGTTGTTAGTTGTTATGGCTATGGCAGTTATCTTAATAGTGAGGTACGAAGTCTCCAGTTTTAGGCAACACCAGAACAGGAGCTAGTCCCCTGGAGATGATGCCAAATGGCTGCATCTCACATTGGCAGAAGTATAGACAATTAGGAATGATAAATATAGATCATTAGTAATGATCGGTGACTCTTAGATGAGTTGCTACAAATACATTAACAAATGCTTGTAGGTATCTCACGGAAAAAATAAGACAATTCCTCTGATCTGGCGTTCGGGAGCTTAGTCCCCCGACGGATAGTTTGGGGTCTATAACTGGCCAAAAGCTGGGATTAAGTGATAAAATCGCAGTTAACGCCCAATTTTGGCAGTGAGTCTCCCTTGAAAAATCGCAACTTAGTGGATTTACAAAAATGAGATGGGCTTTGCCAAATGCTAAATTGTGTCATACTTCATCTATGATCAGAAACGCTGTAACTTACTTTTATAAGTAATACTTTTGATGTGTTTAAATATCTATCTTTAGTAGGAAATTAGCGAGTGGGCTTCGGCCGTGAGATCAGCGTTCGAGCGAGCGTTCGACAAAAGCTCACGCGGCTCGACTGAGCTCGCCGAACGTCCGAAGTCTCGCCGAACGTCCGAAGTCTCACGCCGAGGTCCGAACGGAAGTGGGGAGGTGGGGAAATGAGGAGTGAGGCTCTTGGGTTCTTGTTATCAATGGACGGGGTGATCAGGGATGAAACCACTATAGAGAAAGGCATTCGGTGATTTTTGTCAATTGTTTTCGATCCTGAAAACTCGCCTCTGATAACTGATCACCGATCACGGCTATAAACCACCCCAAACTAATCGGGCTGCCCAAAAGGGAATTAACAAAAATAAAGCGATAAAATCAGCCGATCTTAACTGTAATTGGTGCCAGCGTACTTGATGCTGATTGGGACTGGTAAAACCGCGAACCTCCATAGCGATCGCTATTTGTTCAGCGCGCAAAAGCAAATTATCTAGTAATTTTTCCACTACTGTTAACCAGAGGTTTAAACTCTTTTTAATCCCTAATTTTTGCCAATCGATCGCCCTAGTTCGCACTGCCCTGGCTAGATTTTGCACTTCTTCTAAAACCAGAGGAATAAAGCGCAAAGACAGGGTCAGAGTCAGAGAAATTTCCGTCACCGGCACATTAAATCGCCGTAAAGGACTCATTAAATTCTCTAAACCTTCGGTAATTTCTTCCGGGGCCGTCGTCAACAAAAAGAGATTAGTGCTATAAATTAAAGTAAAAACTAAGGTACTAATTCTCACTGCTAATTCCAAAGAACGCCGGGTAACAAATAAACGACCTCTATCCCATAAAACATACTGATAATCACTTGCTGGCGGTAAATTCAGCCCTTCCTCTGGTAAACGCGGCTGAATACTCACCGCTAAACCATCGGGAGTGATAGCAGTAATCAGAAAGACGATAATCGCCAAAAATATCAGCCAGCCCATCTGTTGCCGCCAGACGCGGGGGGGAATAGGTGCCAGCAGGGTTAAAAATATTAACAATCCCACCAAAGCTAAACGCCACCAAGGATTAGCCAATAAGGGTGCTGCTAAAAAAGCCATTAACCAGATAAATTTTACCCGCGCATCCAGTTGATGTAGTCGGGTAATCGGTTGATCGAGATAAAGACCGATGGGCAAACTTCGCAATAAATCCATAAATTAGACCTTGGTGGCTCTATTAACCGTTTTTTCCACTTCTCGCGCCGGTTTGCCGCGCCAGATTAAGCGGATCGGGGTTCCTTTAAAGCCTAACTGTTGCCGGAATTGCCCTTCGATGTAACGGCGATAGTTATCATTAAAGCGCTGGGGATCGTTAACGAAAAGGGCGATCGTGGGGGGTTGACTCGATACTTGCGTGCCATAGTATAGTTTCCCCTGTTTTCCGCCCCTGGTGGTGGGGGGATTGTGCCATTTAACCGCATCTTCGATCACATCGTTGATTACCGAGGTACTGACGCGACGACGGTGAGATTCGGCGGCAATATCGACTAATTCGAGGATTTTGGTGACTCTTTGCCCCGTCATGGCGCTGACAAAGATCATTTCTGCCCAATCCATGAAATACAGTCGATCTTGGAGTATTTTGGTATAAGTATTGATGGTGTAGGTGTCTTTCTCCACCGCATCCCATTTATTGACTACTAGCACCACCGCGCGCCCTTCTTCAATGATTCGTCCCGCCAATTTTAAATCCTGTTCGGTGACACCATCTAGCACATCGATGACGAATAGCACCACGTCAGACCGGCGAATTGCCTTAAAAGCACGGTTAATACTGAAAAATTCGGCTCCATAGTCCACATTCTTCTTACGGCGAATGCCGGCGGTGTCAATTAACCGATACACCTGTCCTTCTCGTTCAATTAAAGTATCGATCGAGTCTCTGGTGGTTCCCGAAATCGGACTGACGATCGCCCGTTGTTGTCCGGTTAAAGCATTGAGGAGACTGGATTTACCCACGTTAGGACGACCGATAATTGCCACTTTAATCTCTTCATTTTCGGGAATTTCCGCCCCGGGTGGCAAATATTTAATCAGGGCATCAAGTAGTTCTCCCGTACCAGAACCGTGAATGGCCGAGATGGGGAAGGGTTCACCGATGGCCAATTCCCAGAATTCCGTCGCTTGCAGGATACCCTGTTCCACCGATTCACATTTATTGACGGCCAAAAGTATCGGCACATTTTGCTGTCGTAACCAAGCGGCAATTTCTCGATCGCCGGCGGTAATTCCTGCCTGGCCATCGACGACAAAAATCGCCACACTTGCCTCTGCTAGGGCGATTAAAGCCTGTTCGCGGATTAACGGGAGAAATTCACTGTCATCGTTAAAAACTAGCCCCCCTGTATCGACAATTTGAAAATCTCGATCGCACCAGAAAGCTGGTTGATAGGTGCGATCTCTGGTAATCCCGGGTTGATCGAAAACGATCGCCTGTTGATCTCCAGCGATACGATTGACGAGGGTGGATTTGCCCACATTGGGACGACCGATAATAGCGACGACAGGCAGTTTCATAAGAGGGGGAGGGGACGGAAATTAAAGACCCAATATTCTATCATAGCGATTTGCGATCGACCTTGGTTGATTTATCTGTTTCTGTTCGGCACCGAGACATTGAATACTTTAGTCTGTAGAACTTTGGTATACAAAAGACTAGAATTCAGCTTATGCAATCTGGTCAACTAGAGCAAATTTTAGGACGAGAGCTACAGCGTTATCGCCAAGAAAAAGGGTGGTCGCAAGAGTATTTGGCGGAAGTAACAGGTCTGCATAGAACTTACATCAGTCAACTAGAGCGAGGATTAAAAAGTCCATCGGTGAGAGTGCTTAGTCATATTACTAATGCTTTAGGTCTGAGGATGAGTGAATTTTTGTATTCCGTAGAGGAATCCCTAAGTGTTAACGAACGACGAGACTAAAAGACTAAAGCAGGACATTCTAGCCGCAATTGCCTCACCATTGATTGGCTCGATCGAGGATTATAGCTGGGAAGCAATTTTCCATTATATCAAGAATATTCCTTTATCCGATCCTGCCCTAGGCAGAAGCAAACTACTCTACGATGCAGTGGACAGTAAAACTGCCAGTGGTTGGTCGCTAAAATCTCTACAACTGAATAGTTTAACTACAGATAATACCTTTTTGTTCGTAATTCAACGAGCAGATATTATCAAAAAAGCCATTCAACTTGGGGTTCCCTCTTTGAATCTGCAATCTTCCCCCGCACAACTGGGAACCGCTATTATTCAACACTGGAACGAGAAGATTCGCTCCAGTCAAACTGCTCAAAATGTCATCAACAGCTATGAGGGAATATTGCTAAAAAACCGAGAGGGCAATGAATATGTTTACTGTGAATACCCCCTTAATCCTCTTGATCCTAATGTTTTTTCTTGGGCATGGGCAATAGATAAAAAAACTGGGGGAGTAGGGGTAGGTTTACAGGGAAGCATCGCTGGCAAAACTCAGTTAGTTTGGTACAAAAATCAGAAACAGTTGTTTAGAAGCAGAACAATCCCCGCTGCCGCTATTCGTCTGAGAATTGAGAGAACTCGTCTGACAATAGATCGATATGTGGAGACAATTTTTGCAGCGCTACAAACCCAAACTAATACTCAAGATTTTGTCCCATAGAGTCTGCTACCACTTTGCCTAACAGTGGTGGCACAGATTCTCCAATTTGAGAGGCCATATCAGTATAAGTCCCTAAAAAGTGAAAATGATCGGGATAAGAATGTAATCTTGCTGCTTCACGAATTGTGATTGTCCGATTCTGGGTCGGATGAAAAAATCTGCCAGAACCGGGATGAAAAAACCACCTTGTAATTGTTCTTGCTGGTTTATCCCAAGAAAGTCGACCATAGGCCCCGCTATAGTGTTTTTTCGGTGCTAATTCAGCAGGTAAATCTCTCGCATCTTGTCCTTCCGCCAGAATTTGCACTCTTGACATTTGAATTGGTGTTAAAGCACGGGCAATATGATTAACAATTTTTTGACTTTGCTCACGCATCTTCTGTTGATATATGGTCTCGGGTTCCCTAGTATAAATTTCGTGATCATAAGCTTGTCCTGCTTCTAAAGTAGGTAAATCACTAATGGCATCTTTAACAGTAGTAACTGGGGCAATATTTGGTTCTAGTACAGTAAGCTGTGTCCAAGATTTTACAGCTTTATAATCACTTCTGATATCACCAGAATGAGTTGCTTGGGGAAGGGATGGTAAACGCTCTAGACTAGCTAAAAAAAAGGCTCTTGAGCGAGTTTGTGGCACTCCATAATAAGCGGCGTTTAGGGAAGTAGTAACTACTTGATAACCCCAAGATTCTAAATGTGCTACAATTTCATCTCTGATGATACCGCCATAAGCTTTCAAAATTTCAGGAACATTTTCCATGACTACATGAAGAGGACGAAACTCTTGAACAAATCCTAAGAAAGACTTATATAAATGATTGCGAGAATCATTAAGATAGCGATACCCAGCCGGGATATTTCGTGAAAATCCTTGACAGGGTGGACCCCCGATAAGGGCGGTTAATTCTTCTCTTTGTAAACCTAAGTATAAGCGCAGTTCTGATGGATTAACTTTGCGGATGTCTTCCTGAAAAGTGCGTGTTTTAGGATAATTATGTTGATAGGTTGCTAATGCTTTCGCATTTACATCAATTGCACAGATAGATTCAAACCCGGCTAAATGAAATCCCGTGGTCAATCCGCCCGCACCAGAAAATAAGTCGATAATTTGTTGTTTCATGGTTGAATACTATCGTATTCGGAGCCTCTTGTCAACTAAATATCCTAGCGATGATAGCGACAACAGGCAGTTTCATAAGAGGAGGAGGGGACGGAAATTAAAGACCCAATATTCTATCATAGCGATTTGCGATCGATCTTGGTTGATTGAGAGCGTTTCTCATAGGTGCGAAACGTTTAGGCATCAAATAAGGAGCCAAATGCCTGAAATAACCGCCTAGTAAGGTCTTTAGCCCCCGCGACTAA
Organism: Microcystis sp. BLCC-F209; assembly: GCF_041928595.1. Lineage (NCBI taxonomy): Bacteria > Bacillati > Cyanobacteriota > Cyanophyceae > Chroococcales > Microcystaceae > Microcystis > Microcystis sp. BLCC-F209. The sequence continues at coordinate 6,025 of NZ_JBHFLL010000100.1, read as the reverse complement.
CCTGATTGCTGAGAAGGGAGAAAAAAGCTGACGGTTAAAATAACTGATCACTGCCTTTTTCTAGGATTGAGAATCAGAATCTATCCCGGTCTTCACTTCAGGGATAATATCAGGTCTTTGGGCATCTTCCCAACCGACCGGGCGTTTAGAATTGTACCAAGCGATCGAACCGATGGTGACAGCAGCCAGAAAACCGACCACATAAACGGCCACAAAATAAACGGGGAATTTGCCACTGGCCACTTCTAGGAGTAGATACATAATTTTTTCACGATTAAGCTTTTAATTTGTATATCTTAACAGAATCGGCCCCCTCATCCCTATTCTCGATCGCTACTGGTCCACCAACCGGAAGGCAGCCAAACACCGCCATGAACAGCTATTTTTGCCGGTGTCATCATATATCCCCAAGCTTCGCCGATTAATTCTCGCTCTAGATTATAAATAGGGATTCTGCGACGCTGATACTCGTTTTCTTCTGGATCTCTGCCGGGTTGATAATCTTCCAACCCATCCAAAAGCCCCAGATCATAATCTGCGTTAAAAGTCAATAAAATTCCTTTCACCCAGCCCTCGCCCTCGGTCAGTCCGGGATAACCGAGGGCGGTAAGATGGTATAAATGCCCCCTTGTGTAGACGGTTTTAGAGTTGATCACTTTTCCTGCACAGTAGGCAGAATAGTTACTTTCCTTGGGTTTCAGGGTTCCATAAACAAAGACTTCCATCATCGATCCAATTGTGCTGCTACTCCTCCTAATAGGATATCGCAAACAAATTGACTGGCTAAAAGTTCGTGGGGAAAACCGAGGGAAATGGCACTGATATTATCGAGTCGTTGCAGCTGTTCCCCAGTCAGGTTAAAGTCCACACAGGCTAAATTATCCTGCAATTGGGACAATTTTCGAGCGCCAATGATGGGAATTACGGAGTTAGGGCGATTTCTGAGCCAATTTAACGCCACCTGTGCCGGTGATTTGCCGATTTCTCTGGCAATCTCTAGGGCGGTCTCGGCAATTTTCAGATCGCGATCGAGAATTTGAAAAGGTTGGTCGGTCATGCTTAAACGACCATCGACGGGGTTGGGTTGATTATATTTTCCCGTTAAAACTCCTCCTCCCAGGGGACTCCAAGCTGTCACCCCGATATTTAATGCTTTGGCCATGGGCAATAATTCCCGTTCGGGGGTGCGTTCCTTGAGAGAATATTCTATTTGTAGTCCGATAAAGGGTGTCCATCCCCGTAGGGTGGCCAGGGTGTTCCCTTGGGAGACAATCCAAGCAGGACTGTCAGAAATGCCAATATAAAGGACTTTTCCCATCCTGACCAAATCATCGAAAGCGCGCATCACTTCCTCGATAGGAGTGAGAGAGTCCCAAATATGAAGCCAGAGTAAATCGATGTAATCAGTGCCTAAACGCTTTAAACTAGCTTCTACCGCTTGAAAGAGGTTTTTTCGATGATTTCCGCAAGCATTGACATCGCCGGGGCGCGTGTTGAGAGAATATTTCGTGGCGATTACCCATTTTTCTCGATCGCCCTTGACAAATTCCCCCACTAATGTTTCACTGGTTCCGTTTGTGTAGATATTGGCCGTATCGAGAAAATTGCCCCCCGCTTCCGCAAAAGCCTGAAAAACCGCCCGACTTTCCTCTTTATCCGACCCCCAACCCCAATCTTGCCCGAATGTCATCGTCCCTAGACATAGTTCGGAAACCCGCAGACCACTATTACCTAAAAGTTTGTAACGCATAATTAACTAAAATTTTGAATAAGAAGTTAATTATAGCGTTTTTCGGGCTGCTGAGGTACAAAAGTTATGGGTTTTAGGCAAAAGGCAAAAGGGAAGAAAAATAGGTGTACCTCACTAGCTTAGGAAACGCTTTATAATTGAATTTGAGCAACATTTTTGCTAAGTACATTTGGTACAATTTTGACAAGTTAACCTAGGCCTTATTGGTTAATCATTTTTTGCTTAGGTACTTAGCAGACTGAGGCTATTTAGAAACAGCCCAAGAACGCACTTCACCTAGGGTTACAGGGGTGCGATCGCTAACATCAATGGTAAAGCGAAAAACTCGTTTAGCGCGCAGACCATTTTCGGGATCGAAGAATTTTAATTTCACATCCCAGCATTCACTTCCGTAGCGACAGAAGGGGCTTTTTTCCACTTCAATACTGTGTAATTCCATTCCCATCGCCACTGCTTGGGAGAAGGTTTGTACGGCTTGAAAAGCGTTAGTAGCTGCAAAATTTAAAGCGCGATCGCGGGCGATTTGTCCGACATTGCGTAAGTCATAATAAATGCGATTTAAGAAACTGGTCAGAGAACGACGCATCCTCGCTTCATCGGCGATTTCATGTTCTGCGCTAACAGTTTCTAGCGCTGATTCAATCAAAGTATTAACTTTCCAGCCATACATTCCCCGGGGACTATTAACCTTGATGACGGGAACAATTTGACCCGAAAAAAGTCTCACGGTTTCCTCGGTCAGCATACCGGGGATACTCACCCTTTCCACATAATCTTCGTCAGCTTCTGGCAATATTTGGCCTGCTAACATATATTGCATGACTTGATAAATCTCGGCGGCAAAAGCTCCCACGGGTTTAATGGCATAGATGGGGGTTAGTTCTAAATTGACTGTCCAAATTAAAGACTTAGTTTCTGATAGATTACTTTCTAAATAATCTACCATTTGCCGCGCATCGTAGGGATTGGGAGGTAATTCAAGATTATCGTTCGTGATGGTTGGCATTAACTGTTTAAAGGTGTCCCGACGCGCTTCTGTGCCGAAATCATAACCTAAAGTTCCTAACACATAAACCAGGTTTGACCGTTGACTAGGAACGACACTATTAAAGACAATCTTGTTATTTGTTTGATGATTTTGTATTAATCCAGTTGAGGAAACATTTTCTGAAGCATTGCTAGGAGGGATTGCCAGTTCTATTGTCGCTGCTGTTGGGGGGGTTATAGTTATTCCCTGAGTTGCCATCTCGGTTGTATTAGATGGGATAACCGAGGTTGTCACTGTCATCGGAATTACCGCCGATTCTATGATATTATTCGACGAATTGTTATCCGCTTCAACAGTTTGTAATTTCTCTCCCGTCAGCAGTTCATAAGCACCCGCAATATTAATTTTTCCTAATAAACAGCGTTCCGGTTCTTCTACTTCATTAGGATCGCAGGGGATGGCACTATTTGTCAAGGCGGCTCTTACTGCTTCTGCATCGGGAGATAACCCCTGTTCTAATTGCAAACTCATTAATAAAGCGGCTGTTCCTGTCACAATTGGAGCGGCGCAGCTAGTCCCTTTTTTGCGGATGGGGTCATCGGTTCCGGGTTGAGCTCCTAAAATATTCTCTCCTGGAGCGAGAATCCCTTGAGTTGCATATTTACCGCCAAAATTACTAAATTTAAATGGCTCGCCTGTATCTTTCATTGCTCCTACGGTCAGGACATTTTCTAATACCGCAGGAACGCACCAACACTCTCCTTTATCATTACCTCCGGGGGCAATCACCAGGATATTATTAGCTTGAGCTTGACGAATTGCTTTATCAATAAATTCGTGAGCTAATCCGCTTTGAGTTGGATGACAAGCGGCACAATGGATAATATTAACTCCCTGTTCAATTGCGGTACTAATTGCCCTGGAAAGATTGAGGGGATTAATAAAATCATCGTTGCTATAGGCGATGGGAATATTAATTACAGTAGCGTTAGGAGCAATCCCTTCTACTGGTGAATCTGGCTGGCCGCAAATGGTGCTGATAATATGGTTAGCATGGAAGCGCAAATGCAAACTGTGGAGGATGTTTTCATCAGGGATTGCTTCTTTGAACAGATGCTCTTTTTCTTCCTCACTTTTGCCACTTTTTTCTACATCTAAAAAGGCTTGTAAGTATTGCGGATCGATGGGAGATTCTTCCGACCAATAGGGATCAAGGCGGGTAATATTTGCTCCTTGAAAACAGGCGCGATCTAAGTCAATCGGTCCATCAAGAACGGCGATTTTAATGCGTGGATCGCCTTGGGTATGGGAGCGAAGAGCAGTCATTCCGGGGATAGCATTGAGATCAGGCATAGTTTTTGCAGGTTTTCAAGAACAGTTATAGAATAAAAGCTAGATAACAATAAATAGGGGAATTAAAGATGAGTTCAATGACCCCAACGGTACAATCCTCAACCACAATTCAGGAAACTTCTGCAACGGTGTATTGCTCTTCCCCTTTACCCGACCACACCCAACTCCCCGATAAAGATGGAAGTTTTGTGAAAAACTATCAAGAGCCTCCCCAAGCAGACCTTTTAACGGATACTATTACACCCATTTTGGAGAAATTACATCCTGACGGTAATTACTGTCTGGGTCGAGATTGTGGGATTTATTGGCGATTGCCAGAGTATCCAGAATCCCTAGAAAAGGGGGCTGTTGCTCCCGATTGGTTTTATGTTCCCCATGTCCCTACAACGATTGAGGGTCAAGTTCGCCGTTCTTTTGTGATGTGGAAAGAAACCATTGAACCGGTTATTGCCTTAGAATTTGTCTCTGGCAATGGTGAAGAAGAACGGGATAAAACGCCTGTTAAGGGTAAATTTTGGATCTATGAGCGAGCGATTCAAATTCCTTTTTATGGAATTTATGAGGTTAACAAGGCCCAGATCGAGATGTACCAGTTAGTTAATGGTCGTTACCAAAAAATGACTCCTAATCAGCGCGGTCATTATCCCATTGTTCCTTTAAAGGTAGAGTTAGGAATTTGGCAGGGGGAATACCAAAATCAATCCTTTCCCTGGCTTCGCTGGTGGGATGGGGAAGGTAACTTGTTGTTAACTTCCCAGGAATCTACTCAACAGGAACGACAACGAGCCGAACAGGAACGACAACGAGCCGATCGCCTAGCGGAACAGTTAAGGGCCTTGGGGATAGAACCTGAAGATTAATGGAAAGTGTTTAACACCAAATTCGACCCCGACGAAACGGCGGATCATTGGGATTCGCTTTGCGATCTTTGAACATGGTTTTCCAGCGTCCGTAATCTTCTAAACCAGTGGCGGGAACGTATTTAGCTTTAGGTTGAGTTGTTTCTGGTTGCTCAATCTTGGGTTTTTCCGTGGTTGGTTGGTCAACATTCGCAGCAGCGGGTGTTGATTCTGGCGCACCTTTAGGTTTACTAGCCATTGTTTGATTTCCTCCAGTGTTTTTTACTAGGTTTTAGAAGTCGATACTAATAACGAAAACCGCCAAAAGAGGACATTTTCAGATAGCCATAGTGAGGGTATTGGAATTGTGCTGGATCATTGTAGTTAGCGCCAAGCGCCATGAACTAACTTAACTAAGATAGATACTAAATCATCGCCATCTCCATGAACAATATCGACGCATTCATGGGGATGAATAAAATGGGGTCGTTTGACGGGAGCAGATTGTTTGGGAAGTCTCACGGTTGTTTTGGGGTAAATAATGGGGGTAGGGGCGAAGCGTTCGGGCATAACCTATCGCTGAAACCTTAGATTTCCTATCCGAATGCTTCGCCTGTACTTGGGGTCTGCTGAAAAAGTCATTGAAAAGTACAGGTCTCTTAATCAATGATTTCACTTAGCTACAAGCATAAGCTTTAGTTGTTGATTAATTTTTAAGTTATAACTTATCCTAATCATTGACCGAGAAAAAGTGCTGTTTTTCCATTTCAGACATAAAAAAGCCCAAAAAACCTGCCTCAACAGGTTAGAAAGATTCATGACTAAAAAAGTAATAGCAATCGCTGAAAAGGAAGTATGAGGAAGTTTAGCCATCACTTTACCTAAGCTAAATCTTCTTTTCCCCTGTCCAAATTTGCCCTCTATACAATTCCGAATCCTCTCATCATCGGTAGCTTGTTTCTTTTGTTCTTTACTAACATTTTTGGCTGGTCTTCCTAATGGGGGCCCACTGATTCTGATTCCCCTTTCTTTACACCAAGCTCGGTTTTCTCTGGTTCGATAAATTTTGTCCACATGAACTGATTCTGGATAGTA
>NZ_JBHFLL010000010.1:0-27252 GCF_041928595.1 Microcystis sp. BLCC-F209 | reverse complement strand
TTTTAGCAAATGGAGAGAATTCTTGTCCATTAAGAAATGTTACAAATTACATGGGTACATTAAGAAAAGTTAAGGGGGTGCATCCATTGATGGATAAGGGTTTTCGGCTATTATAGTATATATGTATGGGGGAAGTTCAGTAATATAAGTACCTAAGCAAAATTAATTACACATATCTAACCGCCTTTTGCCTTTTGCCTATCTTCACTAGGAAATTAATTTTGCACGACTACTTAGTTGGAATCCCAGAGTTTGCAAAAAAGTTGTATCAAAAAAAGTTGATGGATTAGCTTTTGGTAATGCTTTTAGCAATTTTACTTGAGAGTCAGTCGCGAAAAAAAACAACAGTTGAGAAAAAAAGTTTCAAGTTAGCCCGAAATAGTTTCAACTTAAAAAACGTATCAAAATATACAGATTGACTGCATAAAATAGGAATTTGTCTAAAGTGGCAAAATTTTGCCCGAAAAATAACCCCTGATTTTTTGTCCCAGATCGATTCTTGACACTCCCCAGTCACGAGTAGGGTGCGTTCCCTGAGGCCATCCTTGTTACTGCATTTTCTGATGATGGGGAACGCACCATCCTTAAGTTAAAATTTGGGCAGACAAATAAAGCTAAGTCAAGAAAGCAATGAAAATCAAAGCCATTATCGATCCAGCCCAAGAAGAAGGTTACTGGGCGGAAGTTCCTGCACTCCCCGGTTGCATAACAGAAGGGGATAGTATTTATGAACTCATCAATAACCTTCAAGAGGCCATCCAAGGCTGGTTAGAAGTTGCCAACGAAAGCCAAACACCAGAGCCTATTTCCTAGTAGAGCGGGGAGCAGAGAGAAAAAAACCTTAACCGAGTAGTATTGACGGCCCCGCCATCACCCCTGCAATTTGTCGGTCTAACTGTTCTAAATTTTCCGCCGGTTCAAGGCAGCATAACCCTTGACAAATTAACCCAAATGTGCTAGACGGCAAACTGCCATCGACGCGATACACCGCAGTGGGCAAATAGCGACCTAACAACGGCTCGATCGAGCTTTCCGGGGCCCGCAGACAGAAACCGTGACGATAGTGATCGAGGGCAACAAATAAACTGGGGCAAGCGGTGGGGGACTGTTCTAAGATGGTAGTAAAAGATTGCAAGGCCTTTTCGGCCCGATCGAGATATTCTAGATTTTCCGTCAATCGCGACAGACGCAATAAATTAGCGATCGCAATTCCGTTAGCCGAAGGGGTGGCATTATCCGTATAACCTCGCTCCCGCACGATCAGATCGAGACTATGATCGGAAGCAGTATTAAAATATCCCCCCTCATCCTCGGCCCAAAACCAGCGATCGAATTCCCCCTGTAGATCGATAGCCGCCTCTAACCAGCCAGTTTCTTGGGGATTAGCCGTTTGCAAGTCCAGTAAAGCCTTAATAAAATAGGCAAAATCCTCCGATTGGGCTAAAACCGAGGCCTGACCCTGATAATTCAAGCGCTGAAAACGTCCATCTAACCACTGATGCTTGAGAATAAACTCGGCCGCGACCGTAGCCATTTGCCAGTACAAAGGTTCGCCAAAGACGGCAAAGGCCCGGGCTAAACCGGAAATCATCAAACTATTCCAAGCGACGATCATTTTCGTATCCGTTACCGCCGGAATGCGTCCCGGCCAAGAGACGGTTTTCGCCTCCTGATTGTCTCTGGCCGGGGGAAAAAGAGCTAATTGGGACTGAGAACTGCCATAACGCCGAATAAATAACTTATCGAGCATATTTTCTATCTCCTTCCCTAATTTTCCCCCTTGCCGACGTTGCAGCACATTACGACCCTCAAAATTCCCCTCCGCAGTAACGGTAAAATTAGCCTGCAGCAGCCCCAATTCCTCGGTCGAGAGATAATCCCTTAACTCCAGATCCGACCAGACATAAAAGGCCCCTTCCTCCGGTTCCCCATCCGTGGCCTTCTCAAAACTATCGGCATCTTGGGCCGCATAAAAATAACCTTCTGGGGCGGTCATTTCCCGTTTTAGCCAGTTAACCGTGCCTTTAATCCCTCTCTCAAAGGCCGCCTCTCGATTACCCGCACTCCACAAATTGGCTAAATATTCGACAATTTGCCCGTTATCGTAGAGCATTTTTTCAAAATGGGGAACTGTCCACGTCGAATCCACTGTATAACGATGGAATCCTCCCCCCACATGGTCATAGATTCCCCCCAGGGCCAGATCTTCCCCCCGTTGATAGGCCGCTTGCCGGAGGGAATCGTCAAAATCGTCACCAAAGCGACTACCCTGCAAAGCCAGATGAGAATATGGAATCATCGGAAAACTGGGCCGACCGTAGTTATTGGGATTAACCCGAATCACCTTTGTATTTGTCTCGATTCCTGTGGCTAAAAGGGAAGGTTCGGCTAAATTGGTCTCTGCTCGCGGTAAAATAGCCGATTGACGCAGTGCGCCCAGCATTTCGGCCGTGAATTTGCTTAATTTCTCATTTTCCTCGTCATAATAACGACGTACCGATTGCAACACTTGCAGAAAACCGGGCCGGTTAAAGCGCGGTTGCACGGGAAAATAGGTGCCACCATAGAAGGGAATTAAACTATCGGGTGTTAGGAAGACATTCAGCGGCCAACCCCCTTGACCGACCATCATCTGCAATGCTTGCATATAGATGCTATCGATGTCCGGTCTTTCCTCGCGATCAACTTTGATCGGCAAAAAATACTGATTGAGATAATCGGCAATGGCTCGATCGGAAAACGCTTCTCCTTCCATAACCGTACACCAATGACAGCTAGAATAACCGATCGACAGAAAGATCGGTTTATCTTCTCTCCTGGCAATTTCTAGGGCGCTGTCACACCAATACCACCAATCGATCGGGTTTTCGGCGTGTTTTCGCAGATAAAGACTTTCGGATGCAGCCAGATGATTAGCCATGGGAAAAGGGGTATTTTTGCTCTTGCTGCTTATTAGTTTAAGCTAATTAGAGACTAACCGGAATCAAGCCTCTGCTCATGCTGAAAACTTCGATCGCCCTAGGATTTTTTCTCACTCAATCTTTGCCCCTTAATCCGCAAGTGCAGGGGGTGGCTAATCATTTAATTGGGGTGATGGATACGACGCAACAAGCGCAGACTAACCCCCGCATTGCTAAGGTGCAAATGACCACCTGTGCCGTGGATTTTTCCCCCAAACAGGATAGTATTTATCTTTATCAGGAACAGGCAATTATCGATCGCTTAAATCAACCCTATCGTCAAAGAATTTTAGTCATTCAACCTAGCCCCGATAATTCCACTGTGGAATCAAAAGCTTATAAGTTAAATAATGCCGCCAACTTTATTAATTTTTGTAACAAAGACTTGACAGAAAGAAAATTAAATGTATCAGATTTGGGCGAGTCGGTGTGTACTGTGTTTTTAAAACCGATAGCGGGGGGGTATCGGGGAGAAACTCCCCCCCAGGGTTGTTCCACTAATGCCAGAGGTGCGGTGAAAATAACTAATACAATTATTCTACATTCCCAGGGCATGGATACCAGCGATCGAGGTTATGATAGCCTTGGTCGGCAGGTATGGGGAGCGCAGGATAATGTCTATCAATTTCGCTGGCAAAAACCCTAAAATCGGCTTTCCTGTTTCATTAATGCCACATCGAGAGCAAAATAGGTCAAAATCAAATCGGCCCCCGCTCGTTTCATACTGATTAAAGTTTCCAAAATCAGACTTTTTTCGTCAATCCAGCCCTGTTTTGCCGCCGCTTTAATCATTGCGTATTCACCACTGACGTTGTAAGCGGCGACGGGAAGATGACTACTATCGCGCAGACGACGGATAATATCGAGGTAGGCCAGAGCGGGCTTAACCATAATAATATCTGCCCCTTCTGTTATATCTAAACTGGCTTCCCGTAAGGCTTCCCGACTATTAGCCCCATCCATTTGATAGGTTTTCTTATCACCAAATTTTGGTGCTGATTCTAAGGCATCTCGGAAGGGACCATAATAAGCAGAGGCATATTTAGCCGTATAAGCGAGAATTCCCACATCTAAATAGCCAGCCGCATCTAAAGCTCGACGGATCGCCCCAACCCTACCATCCATCATATCGGAAGGAGCGACGAAATTAGCCCCGGCTGCCGCTTGTGAGAGCGACATTTTCACTAAAACTTCTAGGGTTTCATCGTTGAGAATTTTACCGTCCTCCACAATACCATCATGACCATAAATCGAAAAAGGATCGAGGGCTACATCGGTGATAATAATTATTTCAGGGACTTCTTTTTTGATCGCTTTCACTGCCCTTGGCACTAAACCATCGGGATTATAACTTTCTCTGCCGAAATTATCTTTTTTATCTTCGGCAATCAAGGGGAAAAGAGCGATGGCATTAATGCCTAAGTTATAGGCATTAACCACTTCTTTGAGCAATAAATCGAGGGAATAACGATAACAATCGGGCATAGAAGGAATAGCCACCTTTTGATTTTCTCCCTCCATGATAAAGAGGGGATAAATCAAGTCATTAACGGTTAATTCGGTTTCACGAACAAGACGGCGAATCGCTGGAGTATAACGAAGACGACGGGGACGAATCAGCATGATAAGTAGTTGAACAAAAGTAAAGTTAACCGTGGGGTAAGGAGTCGGTCGTCAGGAGTCAGTAAGAATTGCGGCAATTTACATTTCTTAAGATAGACAACAGAATTTATGTCCGACTACTTAACGGCGAGTCAAAAATAAAAAGTAAACAGTAAATAGCTGCCTTGACTCTGGTTTTTTACCTAGGAAAAAACTGGGGATAGGATGATCAAATAGGGAGCATCTCACTTACGCGATAAGTAATTATACTTAGCCTAAAAGCCACTCTTAATCGTGTCTTGGAACGAAATAGAGGCTTTTAAAGAATGCGTACATGGAGAATTAAAACAAGAATTACCCTCGAAAAGCCTATTTTTCCACTAAGTATTTATGCTCATTGCAAAGGTGAGATGCTCCCGATCAAATAATCCCGATCCCCCTGAGTAATTAGTGAAAATCGGGACTATGACGAATCAAACTCATAAACTCTTGACGAGTCTTAGCAGAATCGGCAAAAATACCGCGCACGGCACTCGTAGAAGTCCAAGAACCGGGTTTTTCAACCCCGCGCATTACCATGCACATATGAGTCGCTTCAATCACCACAGCTACCCCTTGAGGTTGTAGTAATCCTTGCAAAGCATCGGCAATTTGTGCGGTTAAACGTTCCTGTACTTGCAGTCGTCTGGCGTACATTTCACAGATGCGGGCAATTTTCGATAAACCGATCACTTTCCCGTTAGGAATATAGGCAACATGAGCGCGGCCGATTATCGGTAAAATATGGTGTTCACAGGAGCTAAAAATATCGATGTCTCGGATTAAAACCATCTCGTTAGCCTCCTCATGAAAAACTGCCCCATTCAGCAATTCATCGAGGGATTGCTGATAACCAGAAGTGAGAAATTTTAGGGCTTTTACTACTCGTTTAGGAGTGTCTCGTAAACCTTCGCGATCGGGATCTTCTCCTAATCCTAACAGCAGTGTTCTTACCGCTTGCATCATCTCGGCTTCCGATACCGGCGATTTAGGTTCGGTAATCACTTCGGGAAAGTGATTGTAGTCATCATTGTCGAAAATTGCTTTGGACTTAGCTAAGGTCATAGATATTTTTACAGACTGCAATAGTTAATTGATCGGCCAAGTTTTCTGATTTTACCAATGTTAATAAATACCCTTTGCTAGAGTATTTATTTTTCTGGGCATCTAGACGATAACTAATGAAAGCTATCGGGTTATTCCCTCGTCTTTGGGGTTATCTCCGTGGCGAAACTTGGAAAAATTGATTTTCCTAGTCACCGAAAAAGTCTTGAGTATCTCCCTAGTTAATTGAGGGTAGAATTCCAAACCACAATTAGTTTATTTTGTCAAGTAGTTCATTTGTTTGCTTGGTCGTCCTACCTAAAATGATAATCGTTATCATTTTAACAAAAAATTTAGATTTACCAACAAAAATTTTGTCGCGAGATAAAATATTCCCGTTAGGTTATTTAACTTATTTTGAAGAGATAGGCAGATTTTGCGATTTTATCGCTTATATTCAGCAATATTCCTGATTTTTTGGTATTCTTCCTCCGAGTATAAATCCGCCGGAGAAGCAAGGCGATTGAGAAAGAGGATTCCTTCCAGATGATCGTATTCGTGTTGAAAGATGCGCGCCACAAAATCCCCGAAAACTTGACGGATTTCCTGACCATTGCGATCATAATAGGCCACCTCGATCCACTGATGACGGGGGACAAAACCGCGCCAATTGGGGACACTGAGGCAACCTTCCCAACCCTTGACCATTTCCTCGCTCACCTGCAAAATGCGAGGATTAATCATGGCAGTGGCCGGCATGATCGGAGCGTCGGGATAACGAGGATTGGGACCAGAAGCAACGATAAACAGACGTAGAGACCGAGCAACTTGGGGCGCGGCAATTCCCACCCCGTGGGCAGCTTGTACGGTGGTAATCAGGGAATCGATCAAATTTTGACAGTCAGCATCGAGAAAATTATCGATCTCCGGTGCTTTTTGCTGTAAAATTGGATTTCCTAATTGGGTGATCGTTAAAACTTGTGTCATCTGTCTAAAGATTAATTGTTTCCCTCTGAAAAATATTTTATCGTCAACGGCAAAATCTCGCTAAACTGATAAGGTTTCCCCACAGCAGCACTAGAGCAACTTTGTTAATCAAAATTAATCGTGGATAGCAGCGCCCAACAACTTTGGCATAATCTCCTAGAGCGTCTAAAATTACTATTAACCCGTCCCGCTTTCGAGACTTGGTTTCAAACGGCGACGGTTAAAGAATGGCAAAACAATCGCTTAGTAATTCAGGCTGCCAATCCTTTTATTCTTAACCATCTTCAGAAAAATTATCTGTCAACAATTGCCGAAGTAGTGGAGGATATCGTCGGTTATCCCGTCGAGATTCAACTAACGGCAGAACAGGGCGATTCGATTGCTATTTTCCAGCCTAACAGTAGCTTAGAATCAGAATTACCCCCCAGTAATCAACTTAACCCTAAATATAATTTTTCCCGTTTTGTTGTCGGTCCAACTAATCGCATGGCCCACGCGGCTGCTTTAGCGGTGGCGGAATTACCCGGACGCGAATTTAACCCGCTTTTTCTCTGTGGTGGGGTGGGATTAGGTAAAACCCATTTAATGCAGGCCATCGGTCATTATCGTCTGGAATTATATCCTCAATCTAGGGTTTTTTATGTATCGACGGAACAATTTACGAATGATTTAATCACCGCTATTCGTCAAGATAGTATGGAAAGTTTTCGTAATCATTATCGCCATGCTGACATATTATTAGTAGATGATCTGCAATTTATTGAAGGAAAAGAATACACTCAAGAAGAATTTTTTCATACCTTTAATACCCTGCACGAAGCGGGAAAACAGGTGGTTTTAGCCTCCGATCGCCTGCCCAAACAGATTCCCAGTTTACAGGATCGTTTAATTTCTCGCTTTTCTATGGGATTAGTCGCCGATATCCAAGCACCGGATATCGAAACTCGTATGGCAATTTTACAAAAAAAGGCCGAGTACGAAAATCTGCGTCTCCCACGAGAAGTTATCGAATATATTGCCGTTAATTATACTTCTAATATTCGCGAATTAGAGGGGGCATTAATCCGGGCTACTACTTATATTTCTATCTCCGGATTGCCGATGACGGTGGAAAATATCGCGCCGGTTTTAAATCCACCAATGGCCAAAATTTCCACTTCTCCTGAGATTATTATGGCGGTAGTAGCGGAAAAGTTTCAACTCTCGATCGCCGATCTAAAGGGAAATTCCCGCCGACGAGAAATTAGTTTTGCCCGACAGATTGGAATGTATTTAATGCGTCAACACACGGATTTAAGCTTACCGCGCATTGGCGAAGAATTTGGCGGCAAAGATCACACCACCGTTATTTATAGCTGTGATAAAATTAACCTTTCCCAGCATCAAGACCGACAATTACAAGACATCTTAGCCCAAGTAATCGAGCGAATTAACTCCCTGAGTCGCAATCAATAGTCGGGGGTAATTATGAATTATGAATTATGAATTATGAATTATGAATTGGGGAGATGGGAGAATTATGAATTATGAATTATGAATTATGAATTGGGGAGATGGGAGAATTATGAATTATGAATTATGAATTATGAATTATGAATTATGAATTGGGGAGATGGGGTTTTTCAGTAAACAGTAATCAGTGAACTGAAAACTCACATCTGATAACTGATAACTGATAACTGATAACTGATAACTGATAACTGAGATTAACTACAGGAGAATAAACTGGCAATTGTAGCGAGGAGACGAGAGGTCATGGGTAAACTATCGATCACCATAGCTGTACATAATAACATCATGTAAAGAATGGAATATTTAAACAGCGATCGAGCCATGTCCCGGTCAAAAGGATTCTGTTTTAATCGCCAAGCTTTTTTCAGGAAAACAAACCCTAAAATTAAAGCCGCTACACCATAAACCACACCACAGGCAGCCAAGGGATAAATCAGGAGGAAAGTGAAAGGAACGACGATTAAAGTATAGAGCCAAATCTGCTCGCTAGTGGCTTCTTCCCCTTTAACCACGGGCATCATCGGGATATCCACTTCTGCATAATCATCCTTGATCATTAAAGCTAAAGCCCAAAAATGGGGAGGAGTCCAAAGGAAAATAATGGCGAATAAAATCCAAGGAATCCAACCGAGATCGCCCGTTACTGCCGCCCAACCGACGAGGGGAGGAATCGAGCCAGCCGCACCGCCGATAACAATATTTTGGACACTATGACGCTTGAGCAGATGAGTATAAATCAGCATATAAAATGCGATGCCGGTCATTGCTAAAAATCCGCTCAAAGTATTGACAAAAAAGACAAAAAGTGCTAAGGAAAGGGAGGCTAAAACGAGGGCAAAAATGAGGGCGTGGAGGGGTTGCACGCGACCGGAGGGAATAGGACGGGCGCGGGTGCGAAGCATGGTGTGATCGATGTCGCGATCATAGATGCAGTTTAAGGTTTGAGCGGCGGCGGCGGCGAGAGTGCCACCGAGGAGGGTAAGAAAGAGTAAGAGGGGGGAAACCTGACCTTTAGAGGCGATTTCCATAGAAGCGGCCGTAGTAATCAGCAGTAGAGGAATAATTCGGGGTTTGGTGAGTTGATAATAACTTTTAGCGACTTGTAAAAAATTATCGTGGTGGCGAAGGGCTTGAGTTCCAGTCATCGTGATTAAATCCTTAGAGATGGCTTATAAGTAATGGGACAAAATTAACTTCTTGGTTAGGATGGGCAAAAGGCAAGAGGCACTCATGCAAGAGGTGGTTAGATATGTGCAATTAATTGTGTCTGGTTACTTAGGCGCGAAAGAACGATCGCGAAGGGCGAAAGTGGTAAAAGCGACGAGGGTTGCCACCAATAGCGCACCGATGCTATGGTGGGTAATGGTTAAGGGTTCCACCTGTAGATGCAGTTTCAGGGTGGCAACGCCCAAAAATACCTGTAGGGCGACTAATCCCCCGGCACTAAAAGCTAGTTTTCTGAGGAGAGGATGGATAGCGGCAGTTCGCCAAGCGAAGAAAACTAGGGTTAAAACCGAGATAGTGGCGGGAAAAACCCCGATAATGTGGCTATTCATCACGGTGCAGAGTTGGGAAACCGTTAAACACTGATGGGCAGCCCAACGGGAACCGACGAGACCGCCGAGGAGACATTGCAGATAAACTAGACCGGTGGCGACCATTCCCATCCCGGTTAGTTTTCCGACCGTACCTGTGCCACTGTAGGGAGTCAGACCGATAGCAATGACGATTAGGGTGGCAAAAAAGAGCAAAGCTGTGGCTAAATGGGCCGTTACGATGTCAAATCGCAGTAATTGGGTGACGGTTAATCCTCCCAGGACTCCTTGCAGGAGAATTAAAGCCAAGGCAGCGATCGCCGAGGGCAACAGCCAAGGGGGAAGATGGCGACGATACCACCAAGACAGACCGACGAGAGCGAGCGTACTAAACCCGATCAAAGAGGCATCGAGACGATGAAACCACTCCAGAAATACCTGTAGATTCATCTGCTGACTGGGAATCCATTGACCGTAACAGAGAGGCCAATCGGGACAAGCTAAACCGGCGTTCATAACTCTGGTGGCAGCGCCCACCACCATGAGGGCGAAAGTAGCGATCGCAATTTTCCAGACTAAGCGGCGCATCCACACCTGAATATTGCCGGTTTCTCTTAGGGGTGTCGGGTTAAAAACAGATTCGGTCATCGGTTTGCCTGTTCTCCAGGAGTCTGTCATCAAAGATCATGGCTTTGTTTGCCAGTTAGTTATCACTGTGAATGAGTTTTTTTACGACCGGTAAAACCTTTTAGATATTCTTTAGATTTCTGGCCATTTCCGTTACATTTGTTTACATAAACTCAGAATAAGATATAAAAATTAGTTATTTAAAATACTTTCCCCGAAAACGATCCCAAAGAAAAGATGAAATTCTCAGAAGATGCCGGTTAAATTTCCCATCTATAGGGGAATCATGTTTTAGCCTTGAATAAGTAGCCACTATTGAAAATATTGAAAAGACCGTGAAAATTCCCAGCAGTATCCTGACGCTCGTACTCGGGATCACCCTAACCTTAATTAGTCTCTGGTATGGCCAAAATCATGGCTTAATGCCTGTGGCCGCTTCCGAAGATGCTCAGGAGATAGATAATATCTTTAATCTGATGATGACCATCGCCACGGGACTATTTTTAATAGTTGAAGGCGTGATTATCTATATAGTGATTCGCTTTCGCCGTAAACCGGGGGATCAAACCGACGGACCGGCAGTGGAGGGCAATGTCCCCCTAGAAATCTTCTGGACAGCCATCCCGACGGTAATCGTTTTTATCCTTGCCGTCTATAGCTTCGAGATTTATAACAATATCGGCGGTCTCGATCCCTTGATTTCCAAGGGGGGCAAAGGAGAAATCGCCCACCACGGTCATCACCACGGCACGATGATGGCCATGGGCGGCGATCGCAGAGTAGCCCTAGGTATCGGCAATTCCTACGATGGTGAAGGAGTTCCCCCCCTAGTGGTCAATGTTAAAGGTATTCAATACGCTTGGATCTTCACCTATCCCGAAACTGGCATTGTTTCCGGGGAACTGCACGCTCCCGTCAATCGCCCCGTGCAACTGAATATGGAAGCGGGGGATGTGATCCATGCTTTCTGGGTTCCCCAATTGCGTCTAAAACAGGACGTTATCCCCGGACAGGAAACGGTTTTATCGTTCACATCCAACCAAATTGGTCAATATCCGATCATTTGTGCGGAACTTTGCGGGGCCTATCACGGCGGTATGAAATCTAGCTTTGTGGTTCACTCCCAAGGGGATTACGACCAATGGGTGCAGGATAACACGATCGCCGAAGTTGACAGCGATCGAACTGTAGCCATGACCACTAAAGATCGCTCTGATAGTCAATATTTGACCCCCTACACCGAAGAAATGGGCATAAATGGTGAAATCCTCGCCCAAGTTGCCCATCAGCAGCAAATGTAATTTTTCTTGTCATCTAAAATCTTGGCCTTATGACAGCATCAACGGAAATAACCACCCCAGCAACCGTTCCCGAGGTGATCCATCACCGCAAGTGGACCGATTACTTTACTTTCTGCACCGATCATAAAGTCATCGGGATTCAATATCTGGTGACTGCCTTTCTTTTCTTCTTTATTGGCGGTGCTTTCGCGGAAGTGCTGCGGACGGAATTAGCCACTCCTGACCCCGATTTTGTCTCCCCGGAACTATATAACCAATTCATGACCATGCACGGAACGATCATGATCTTTCTTTGGATCGTTCCGGTTGGGGCAGGTTTTGCCAATTATCTCATTCCCCTGATGATTGGGGCGGAAGATATGGCTTTTCCTCGTCTTAACGCTGTGGCTTTCTGGCTTAACCCCCCCGGCGGGCTGCTATTATTATCCAGTTTCTTTGTCGGCGCACCCCAGTCCGGTTGGACTTCCTACCCACCTTTGAGCTTAATTAGCGGCAAATGGGGGGAGGAATTGTGGATTTTGAGCCTTTTATTGATCGGGACTTCTTCGATTTTAGGCTCGATTAATTTCATCACCACGATCCTGAAAATGCGGATTCCTGAGATGGATTTGTACAGTATGCCGCTATTTTGTTGGGCAATGCTGGCCACCTCGACTCTGGTACTGCTTTCCACCCCCGTTCTCGCTTCTGCTCTTGTTCTCTTGTCCTTTGATTTAATCGCCGGCACGAGCTTTTTTAATCCCGCTGGCGGCGGCGATCCGGTGGTTTATCAGCATATGTTCTGGTTTTACTCCCATCCTGCCGTTTATATCATGATCTTGCCCTTTTTCGGCACGATATCGGAGATATTACCGGTTCATGCGCGTAAACCGATTTTTGGTTATCGAGCGATCGCCTATTCCAGTCTCACCATCTGTTTCTTGGGTTTAATCGTTTGGGCCCACCATATGTTCACCAGCGGCACCCCCGGCTGGTTACGGATGTTTTTCATGGCGGCAACCATGTTAATCGCCGTTCCCACGGGCATTAAAATCTTTAGTTGGTGTGCCACCCTTTGGGGGGGTAAACTTAGTCTCAATACGTCTTTATTATTTGGGATCGGTTTCCTGTCTTCTTTCCTCATCGGTGGTTTGACCGGGATTATGTTGGCTTCCGTTCCCTTCGATATCCACGTCCACGATACCTATTTTGTCGTCGGTCACTTCCACTATGTACTATTTGGTGGTACGGCAATGGCCCTATTTGCTGCCGTTTACCATTGGTTCCCGAAAATGACCGGACGGATGTATAACGAAACTCTCGGTCGTATCCACTTTGTTCTCACTTTTATCGGTTTGAATTTAACTTTCATGCCGATGCACGAATTGGGATTATTGGGTATGAACCGTCGTATTGCTCTGTATGATGTGCAGTTTCAGGGTTTAAATGTTCTTAGTACCGCAGGGGCTTATATTCTCGGTATATCGAGTATTCCCTTCGCTATTAATATGGTCTGGAGTGCCTTTAAAGGTCAACCCGCCGGCCGTAATCCTTGGCGCGCTTTAACCCTAGAATGGCAAACCTCCTCTCCCCCAATTATCGAGAATTTCGAGGAAATGCCGATTCTTTGGTCCGGCCCCTACGATTACGGTATTGATATGGAGGAATCGGAAGAAGAGGAATCAGTACAAGATCTGCTGGCCGAAGTGGGCGCAGAATCGCAATAATCAGTTATCAGTTATCAGTTATCAGTTATCAGTTATCAGTTCACTGATTGCTGTTTACCGAAAAAAAGCTTCCCACTTCCCACTTCCCACTTCCCACTGATCACTGAAAAAAAGCTTCCCGTCTCCCGTGTAAACTAAGGATATTCAATTATGCAAGGTTCAACGCTCGAAGATTCTCAACTCTCTGTCAATTATCATCAGGAAACGGTGGAACACGGACATCATGGCCACCCAGATCATCGCTTATTCGGTGTGGTTTTGTTTCTAGTGGCGGAAAGTTCCATCTTTTTAGGCTTATTTGCCGCTTTCTTGTTCTACCGTACCATGTTACCCGTTTGGCCCCCCGCCGGCACGCCAGAATTAGAGTTAACCCTACCGACAATTAACACGATTATTCTGGTGTCCAGTAGTTTTGTTATGCACATAGGACAAAAGGCGATTAAACAAAACAATAATGCCGGTTTACAATTGTGGTTCGGCATTACTGCTCTGATGGGAATTATCTTCCTTTGTGGTCAAGGATACGAATATTATCACGCTGAATTCGGTCTGACAACTAATGTTTTCACCAGCGCTTTTTATGCCTTAACCGGATTCCACGGTCTCCACGTTACTTTTGGTTTAGTGCTGATTCTATCTGTTCTCTGGCGTTCTCGTCAAAAAGACCACTATTCTAGTCAATCTCACTTTGGTGTGGAAGCAGCAGAATTATACTGGCATTTCGTCGATGTGGTCTGGATTATCCTGTTTTTACTGGTGTATATCTTGAGATAATTTTGGTTATTTAGTAGGAGAAAAGGGCGATCGCTTGATCGCCCTTTTTTGTATATGAGGATCGCCTAAGTCTTTTTCCAGTGCTTCAGCAGTCCAGTATTGCTTAAGCTTTTTCATAGTGCCTCTAGGACAGATACAATGTGTTTTTCGTCAATGCCTTCGGTTAGAAGACCCGACCATGCACAAAAATTAATGACCATTCTAGACGTTTGGTTGTAGAATGGCAACAATTCTTAATTTCCCCTTTACCTTAAATGTGCTAGAAGCTGCTCGGTTGGGGTGCTAGACTACCCTCTGCGGTAATTATGCCCAAATTGAGGTGATTAAACCGCCCTAGTTAAGGGGGTGGAGGACACTTTTTATCAATACAGTATTTTACTACTTTGTCAATTTTGAGAATTCTTGCCCCAAGAGCAATATAACCGTACTTCCCTTCAATTTTTACTGGTGCTAGACCTTCAGCAAAACTGCCCGCATCATCAAATTGGGGGGAAATAACAAATTTGCCGTTTCTGTCGAGATAACCCCAATTAGTAGCAGGATACCAGCCGCCGGCATCTCTACCTCCACCACTGGTGGCTACAGCAGCTAACCCTTCAGAAAAACTCTGCGTCCCTGTCAAATCTACATCATCTTCGGGATCATCTTCGGGCGATTTAATAACTACATTCCCAGTTTTATCGATATAGCTATAATCGCAATAGTTGGCAGCCGAGCAAGCTCCCTCATTCAGTTCTACAGAGGCTAATCCTGATGAGAAATTTCCCGAAACAAAAGTATCAAAATCAGGACGATTAATGACAAATTTGCCTTCTTGATTAATATATCCATTACCAGATTGAGATTGTGCGGCGGCTAAGTCTTCAGAAAAGTTATAAGCAATAGAGAATTTAAAAGGAAGCACTAGCTCTCCTTTTTGGTTAATATAACCGTACTTTTGTTGGTAAGAATAATCTGGTTCTTCTGTCTCTTTTCCTACCACAGCTAACCCTTGAGCAAATTCTGAGGCTGAATCAAACTGAGGGGAAATCATTATCTTCCCTTGCTTGTTAATATAGCCCCATTTATTATCAATTTTCACTGGTGCTAATCCCGATGAAAAGTTACCAGCGTCCTCAAATTGTGGCTCAATTACAGTTTTTCCTGTTTGATTTATGTAACCATATCGCTCTACACTTCCATTCCCATCAGAATCTATGCCAATCCAAGCCAAACCTGATGAAAAATCCCCCGCTTGTTTGAATTGGAGGGGAATTACTATTTTACCTTTTAAGTCAATATAACCATAGTTATCGATCTCTTTGAAACCATAATATGTATCTATATCTAAGGGTTTTCCTGTTCCGACCTTAGCTAATCCTTCCGAAAAAGAGCCAGCATCATCAAACTGTGGAGCAATGACAATTTTCCAATTTATTGGCTGCTGTGTTGCCAAGTTCGTTGTCGCAAGTGAGAACACAGAATAAACAATAGTTAACAATAAGGCTGTCAACAACAATCGGAAGAAAAGCCTAACATTCTTTAACATGACATTTAACGATTCATAACTATAGTCATTTTAATTAAAATCGAGAATATCAATGCCATAGTTCATAAGTACCTAGGCATCGATAGTGATTAGACCCCACAGTGCGGTATTGGGTTTTATTGAGGGGGTGTCGGACCGATGGGGTAGGATAGTAGGACAGAGGAGGAGGCTCGACCGCAGAGAGCGGTATAATTAATATTTAGATGCCTCCATGGCTAACTTGAAGTGAGAGTATATGTTTAAAGAAACTACTTATTTGCATAAGTTCAGTTATTTTCTTGGATTGGTTCGAGAGATTGGCGGCTGGGATTTCCTATCCCGCTATGTAGTACGAGCATTTTATAAAATAACCAAGCTCAACCAGAAAATGGTTCTATTTAATAATGTAGAAATGACTCTGCCCTATAATAGTCGATTCGGAACGGAAATTTTCCTCGAGGGAAGCAAGTTAGATTGGGGATATGAAATTATCCTTCATCGGTTCTTAGATATTAATAAAGACTTTATTGATGTTGGGGCTAATATTGGTTATTACAGTTTACTGGCTGCTCCTTCATCTAATCAGGTTTATGCCTTTGAACCCGATCCGAGAATGGTTGAACACTTAAAGAGAAATCTTTCCCAGTTTCCCAATTGTCATGTTCTAGAAGAAGCACTTTTTCCCGAGCCTGGCACTATGGATCTTAATTTGAACTCAATACCTGAACTAAATTCGCTGGTTAGGCATAGTACCCAAGAGAACAAGGTGACAGTCAAGGTAAATACTTTAGATCAATTGATGTCTGATTATCCGTCACTGAGTGTTTCCTGTATCAAAACAGATGCTGAAGGGGCAGACTTCGATATACTAATTGGTGGCAAAAATCTTCTAATTCGAGATCAACCTTTGGTCTTGTCGGAAATTTATCCGACAAACAAGCTCCTTGAATTCCTTAAATCTATTGAATTTACCTGTTTTGCTTTCGTCAAATCTAAGGATGAGAATGGAGATAATTTCCAACCAAAATTCATCAAGATTGAAACAAAACCGATCAACTCTCGCATTAAAATGATTTTCTTAGTTCCTCCTAGGCTCTTGTCAAGGTTTGAAGAGCTAAAAGATGTCTAACACTGCTTATTCCTAGGAGTGCGATTGCCATAGCTGTAGAGTGCCTTCCCTGATGTGGCTCCTACTGCCGCACCGATAGTTTTTTGGGAATGCACCATGCTCATTCATTCGAGCAATTGAGCGAAAAAATCGGGTCGAAAACCTCACCTTAAGGCGAAAAGTTTTTGAAGCAGGGCATAAATCCCCGTTACAAAAACTGACCCCTGCCCCCTGCCTTCGTTAACCGTTCTGTTGAAGTTATCAAGGAGTCAAAAATATGAAGATTTGCCAACCATTGAATCAAAGGAGGTAAAGGGCATAATTGAACCTAAAACCCCATACATCGCTCCAGTTTTAGCCAGGAAAAAGAGGTGAATAACAATGAAAAAATCAATTGTTAAATCGATACTTGCTGTATTATTAGCTACTGTTTTTCTGACTTTTCCCTATGGATTAGTTAACAGTGCCTTAGCCCAAACTCTCCCCCCAACTGTTACTATAACACCTTCCCCTCAAACTACCTCCCCAACTGTTACGACAACACCTTCCCCTCAAATTCAATGTGGGACTGGTGCAAAGTTCTCTCTCTTCCCGTTCCTCATAGCATTAGGGGGTGTTTTGGGTTTCTATACAATTACTGTTTTGTCGGTAAGCTTGGACAACAACTATAATTTTAGCAAATTATGGGTTAAGCCTGTAGCTTTGACAGCAGGACAGTTTGGTCAAGCTAGTCTTTCCAATTTTCAAATTTTTGGTTTCACCTTAGTGGTGCTATTTCGACTTCTATACACCCTGGCCAGTTGTGGAGCGCTGAGTGGGCTATCAGATGACATTCTTTTACTACTAGGTATCAGTGCCGTTGGCACAACTGGTTCCAAGGTTATCGCATTGGGAAATAAACGACTGACATTCTCTAATTGGGCCTGGTTGCGAAATCATCAATGGCTGACCATTGGTGAAAAAGGTTACGAGGGGGGAAAACCAAAATTAGACGATGCAAAATGGAGCGACTTAATCAAAAGTGGTGGATCATTGGATGTTTACAGCTTTCAACTATCAGGTTTTAGCTTGTTGGTGGCTGCTAGCTTATTGGTCGGTATTGGTTCAGATCTGGCGAATTTTACTTTACCATCAAACTTTCTTTCTATTCTTGGACTGAGCAACGCTGTCTATCTAGGAGGAAAAGTTACAGAGCCAAATTCTTACGAAGAACTCAACCAAAAAATCGATGAATTACGGACGGAAGAAACCGACTTAATTTCTCAACACCCTAATATTCAACCCGAAAGTTATGGAAAGTATATTGCCAAAGCGCGTATTGTTGCAGCGATGCTCAGGTCATTTTACGGTCAGCAAGGAACTTTTAGTGGTAATCCTACCATTGACCTTAGTAACCTGATGCCATATATTCCTCAAGAAGATCAGAAGTTTCAGTCAGCGATCCCTAAATGACCAAATTGCGCTCCCTAGGGAGCTTGCCCTATTTATTGTCTGGCTGACCTTGTACCCATGTCAGTAAGTGGCTGGTTATAATTAGGGGCTGCTGAATAATGGTAAAACCCTTTTAAAATAAGGCTTTTGACCTGTTAAAGTCCGATGTTAGTGCTGCGAAAATAGGATTGGGACTTTCAAAAACCTTGCATTATCCTTCTTGTGGTACATCGCTTGGTACAAAAAACAAGGGCAACAAAGCCTGAAACGACCGGCCACTGACTCCTGACTCCTGACTCCTACCCCCACCAACAAACTTTTTGCCGCAAACCCTACTTAAATCGGGTTATTATAGCTAGTTTTTGGCTGTTAGCAATTATAGCTCTCAAAAGGGGGTGGGAATGATTAGATCAATTTTAGTTTCGGTCTGAGGATGACGAAAAGATAATTGTTTAGCGTGTAGGTATAAACGGTCAGACTGCTTACCATTATACAAAAGATCGCCTAAAATTCCTATCCCTAATCCCGCTTGACTATGAACGCGAATTTGATGGGTTCTTCCCGTATAGGGAATAAATTCGAGGCGAGAATAATTGCCTTCTTTACCGACAACTTTAAAATAGGTTTGACTAGCTTTCCCCCTTTGCCAATCCACAGTTTGATAGGGTCGATTTTGCGGATTTCCCCAGAGAGGTAGGTCAATTATACCCGATTCTCGCTCAATAATTTCTGATAGTATAGCTTCGTAGATTTTCTCCACTTCTCGCCGTTGAAATTGTTGGGATAAACAACGATAAATATCTAAACTTTTAGCCAGTAATAATATACCAGAAGTTTCTCGATCTAAACGATGAACGGGAATGAGATTTTTTCCCTGACGACGAAAACGATTGACCACGGCATCTTGACTATCTTGATAACGTCCTGCTACCGATAATAATCCCGCAGGTTTATTAATAGCAATTATTCCCTCGTCTTCGTAGATAATTTCTAGGGATGAACGTAAACCAGAGAGTAAAAAACCCATGAGAGGTTGACATCTTTCTTGACAAGCGCCATAAAATTCTCCCTGTTTTCTATCTCGATTCGATTCTCCCCACCAAAATTCGGCCATAGCGATGGGTTTTAATCCTTTCATAGCGGCATAATTTAATAATTTTGGGGCGCAACATTCTCCTGTTCCTGTTGGTAACAAATTACTGCCCATCAATTTAGCCAAGGAGAGAGATTGTCCAGAAAAGTTATTTAAACAGTAGGATTGATACAGCAATTCCTGTAACTGTTTGGAGAGGTTCCTCCGCTGTTGCTTAAGTTCAATAATTCTCTGATTGGCGAAGTTTATTTTCTCAATTAAGGGTTTTAAAACTTGTTTTTGTTCCTGTTTTAATTGCTTTCTTGCTCTTTTTTCCTGACGACTGATATTATTTAAATTTTCTAATTCTTCTGGGTTTAAATCTCCTAAATTTCTTAACCTATATCGTTCCTGTTTATGGTTTTGATGTTGTTGCTGTAAAGCTTGTATTTTGCACTCAAAATTTGCTTGATTGAGTCGATATAAATTAAGTTCGGGAATTGATTGTAGGTCAATAATTTCCTGTTTAATTGTTTCTAAAAGTTGCAAAACTCGCTTTTCTTCCAGCACAATTTTTTCTCTACCCACCAGAGACGGAACCCAGCCATCGGCTTCTCCCTGTCCAGAAAAAGCTTTTAAAACTTCTATTTCGCCAGCGGCATTTTCTCCTAACAAAATTCCATACATTTTACCTTGAGGATTGGTGATAGTTGTCATCAAATCTTGGGCGATTTTTTCAGCCAAAAGAGTGCGGGGCAAGCGCAATAACTCGCCCGTTTCGGGACAAATTCCTTGATAATAATAGGTAACTTCCTTCACTCTTTAAGAACGGGAAAAGGGCTAGAGATACCCCTAAGAAAAACAATTGGCAAAGAAATCGATAGTTTCCTGTAAAGCGACAATAAAGCTATCAATTTCTTCGCGGGTATTATAAAAATATAGACTTGCCCGAGCGCTGCCGGAAGCATCAAAAAGGCGGTGTAGAGGTTGGGTACAGTGATGACCGGAACGAATAGCAATTCCTTCGTGGTCTAATAAAGTGGCTAAATCACTAGCATGAATCCCTTCCACATTAAAGGCGGCTAAACTAGCCCGACCTTGGCCCGTTAAACTAGGTGATGGCCCGTAAATTCTTAAACCCTCAATTTCTCCTAATTTTTTGAACAAATGGGCGGTTAACTCTTCTTCGTAGGCATGAATATTATCCATCCCTAAACCCATTAAATATTCTACCGCAGCACCGAGAGCAATCGCTTCGCCAATAGCGGGGGTTCCCGCTTCAAATTTGTGGGGCAGTTCGGCACAGGTAAAATGGTCTAAATAGACTTCTGCAATCATTTCGCCACCACCAAAAAAGGGCGGCATTGCCTCTAAAATGGCCTCTTTGCCGTACAAAAATCCAATACCGGTGGGGGCGCACATTTTATGACCACTAGCCACCAACCAATCACAATCCATGGACTGCACATCAATGGCTAAATGGGGGACACTTTGACAGGCATCAATTAATACTTTCGCCCCGACTTGATGGGCAAGGCTGACTATTTCGGCAACGGGATTAATACAGCCTAATGTATTAGAAACATGGAGGACAGCCACTAATTTAGTTTTGTCCGACAATAAGGATTTATATTGTTCTAAATCAAAGCTTTCTTCGCTAGTTAACTGCACATATTTAATCACTGCCCCCGTCTTTTGGCAGACAATTTGCCAGGGGATTAAATTACTGTGGTGTTCCATCACCGAGAGAATAATTTCATCCCCTGCTTTCAGGGTATTTAACGCCCAACTGTAGGCGACTAAATTAATCGCTTCCGTGGCGTTGCGAGTATAGACAATTTCCTGACGAGAAGCGGCATTAATAAACCTAGCCACCTTATCTCTGGCCCCTTCGTAGGCTTCCGTTGCCCGGACACTTAAAGTATGCGCCCCCCGATGCACATTGGCGTTATCTTTTTCGTAATAGTTTCGCAGGGTTTCTAATACTTGAATGGGTTTTTGAGAAGTGGCGGCACTATCGAGATAGATAAGGGGTTTATCGTGTACGTTTTGATGGAGGATAGGGAAATCGGCGCGGACTTTTTGGGCGAGGGTTTTTTCTTGGATAATTGTCATTTTAGTCAGGAGTCAGAGGGGTACTTTGGGCAGGTTGACACCCACCCCGGCAGAGTTATTCCACACTGCGACAGGCGACACATTGCCCCAATCTTTGGCGGAGGGATTCTAGAGGAATTTTAGCTAAAATCTCGGCCGAGAAAGCATCAATTAACAAACTGCGGGCAGTGTCGGCACTTAAGCCCCGGCTTTGCAGATAGAATAAATCATCTGCTTCCAGTTGGCTAACGGTTGCCCCGTGGGAACATTTGACGTTATCGGCGGTAATTTGTAATTCCGGTTTGGTGTTGACTCGTGCCTTGTTAGAAATTAACAAATTCCGATTTAACTGGGAGGCGTTGGTTAATTGGGCAGGTTTGGGAACAAACACTTTACCATTAAAGATGGCGTGAGCGCTACCATCAACGATACATTTATGCAGTTGGTTGGCGATGCCGTGGGGATGGTTGAGATAGATGGCGCTGTGGGTATCGGCGGTTTGTTGTCCGGTAATCATGGCTAATCCGTGCAGATTTGTCTCAGTTTGTTCTCCTTTTTGCAGGATATCGAGGTTATGACGGCAGAGTTTAGCTCCTAGATTTATCTCGTTGAGAGTGTAACGGCTATCGCGCCCTTGTTCAATTATCGTGCGTCCGATGTGAAAACCATCTCCCGATTCCCGTTGTACTCTGGTATGGATGACCTCGGCGTTGGCTTCGAGGTAAATTTCCGTGACAGCGTTGGTAAAATAAGAGTAATTTACAGGTAAATCGGAGCAATGTTCGGCTAAAGCCCCGTAATTCTCGATAATATTGACACTAGCTCCTGTTTCCGCCACGATTAGGCTATGGGGCTGATAAAAGCGGGGAATTTCCTCCACAACGGTGATAAATAGGAGATGTATCGGGGTTGTGACGACGGTGTTAGCGGTGACGTGAATTACTGCCCCATCGCTTAGTCCAGCTTGGTTGAGTGCGGTAAAAAATTCGGGGGTTTTTTCTTTCCCTAGATAGTTGACAAGAACATCTTTTTGTGCATTGGCGAGATTGCTGACGCTGACACCGGGGGGTAAAGCGGAGATATCGGACAATTCAGGCTGATAAATGCCGTTAACGAAGACTAAACGGCTGTTTTTGGCTTCGGGCAGTAAAAAAACAGCTAGGGCATTTTTATCGATTGTAACGGGTTGGGGGACGCGAAAATCGATCGCCCAGAGTTGACTTAAATCGGTGAATTGCCATTCTTCGTCTTTTCTGCCAGGAATGGCTAATTCTTGAGCTTTACTGGCTCCCGATTCTCTTAATTCGAGAATTTTACCGTTATCGATAGTGGGAACCGTTTCTCGCGACAATTTTAACAATAATTCTCCTGATTGTTCAGGTTTCGTGATTATGGCTGTCATTGGTAGGTGGGGGTGGGGGTTGGGGTGTGGGAATTATGAATTATGAATTATGAATTATGAATTGGGGAGAGGGTAGAGAGGAGAGGGGGAGAATAAGTAAAAATAATCTCCTGACTTGAAAGAGGGTGTAGGGTGTGGGGTGTGGGGTGTGGGGTGTGGGGTAGTGGGGTAGTGGGGTAGTGGGGTAGTGGAGCATTTGGCTGAAATTTCCCTAAACCCCTAAATCCCCCCGTAACGCGCACGCAGTGACCACCCTATCTCCCGACTCCTGAATACTGAATACTGAATACTGAATACTGAATACTGAATACTGATAACTGATAACTGAATACTGATAACTGGTAACTGGTAACTGATAACTGATAGCTAGATTATTTAACGGCTAATACTTGTTCATCGAGGAAATCGTAGCCAGTTCTTTCTAATTCGAGGGCTAATTCTTTACCGCCACTGGTGACAATGCGCCCATCGTACATAACATGAATAACATCGGGTTCAATGTAGTTGAGCAGACGCTGATAGTGAGTGATAAGTAAAAAAGCGTTATCGGGAGTAGCTAAGTGATTGACTCCCTGGGCAACAATTCGCAAAGCATCGATGTCTAAACCGGAGTCAATTTCATCGAGAATTCCTAAAGTAGGTTCTAATAAAGCCATTTGTAGGATTTCATTACGTTTTTTCTCACCACCGGAGAAACCTTCGTTTAAACTTCTGCCAAGAAAGCTAGGATTCATCTGGACAACTTCTAGTTTTTTCTCGACTAATTCCTCAAAGTCAAAACTATCTAATTCTTCCGAGCCTAGATGTTTTTGTCTGGCATTATAGGCAACGCGAAGAAAATCTAGGTTACTAACGCCGGGGATTTCTAAGGGATATTGGAAAGCGAGAAAGATACCCATAAGCGCTCGTTCATCGGGTTCTTTGTCTAAAAGATTTTCACCTTTATAAATTATTTCTCCCCCAGTTACTTCATAATCGGGATGTCCAGCGATTACTTTGGAAAAGGTACTTTTTCCTGAGCCATTGCGCCCCATAATTGCGTGGGTTTCCCCTGCTTTAATTTCTAGGTTAACTCCTTTGAGAATCTGGTTTCCGTCAATACTAGCGGTCAGATTTTTTACCGATAAAATTACTTCACTCATGAGATGTTTTTCTAGAACAAAAATATTAGTTTTGGTGGTTGACGGCGAATCATCAATTGATGGATAAATTGTCTTAGCTTTTGGTGGGTTACGGCTATCGCCTAACTTAGCTTTTGGTGGGTTACGGCTATCGCCTAACCCACCCTACTTTATTGATTATCCGACGGTTCCTTCTAGCTTGAGACTGAGGAGTTTATCAGCTTCGGCGGCGAATTCCATCGGTAATTTACTGAGGACATCTTTACAGAAACCACTGACTAACATAGAGACAGCATCTTCCTCGGAAATGCCCCGTTGTGCGAAGTAGAATAATTGGTCTTCACCGATTTTAGAAGTAGAAGCTTCGTGTTCTACTTTAGCACTGTTGTTATCCACCTGAATATAGGGAAAAGTGTTAGCTTCGGCATTATCTCCAATCAGCATAGAATCACACTGGGAGTAATTTCTTGCTCCCTTGGCTTTCGGTCCCATTTTCACTAACCCGCGATAACTATTTTGGGAATTACCCGCCGAAATTCCCTTAGAAATAATGGTACTCTTGGTGTTGCGGCCAATGTGAATCATTTTCGTCCCTGTATCGGCCTGTTGTTTGTTATTAGTTAGGGCAATTGAGTAGAATTCCCCGACGGAATTATCGCCGACTAAGACACAACTGGGATACTTCCAAGTAATCGCTGAACCAGTTTCCACCTGCGTCCAAGAAATTTTAGAATTAACTCCTTTACAAAGACCCCGTTTAGTGACGAAATTGTAAATACCTCCCTTACCATTGGCATCGCCAGCGTACCAATTTTGCACCGTCGAATATTTAATATCCGCATTATCGAGGGCGACTAATTCCACGACGGCGGCATGAAGTTGATTACTATCGTACATCGGAGCGGTGCAACCCTCTAAATAACTTACCGATGCCCCTTCTTCAGCGACAATTAAAGTTCTTTCAAATTGTCCGGTCTCACCGTTATTAATCCGAAAATAGGTGGACAATTCCATCGGACAGACGACACCTTTGGGTATAAAAACAAAGGAACCATCGCTAAAAACGGCCGAATTAAGAGCGGCAAAATAATTATCACCCACGGGGACTACACTGCCGAGATATTTTTGTACTAATTCGGGATGTTCCTGTAAAGCTTCCGAAATAGAACAGAAAATAACCCCTTGTTCTGCTAGTTTTTCTTTAAAAGTTGTGGCGATAGAAACGCTGTCAAAGATAGCATCGACGGCCACGTTAGAAAGGCGTTTTTGTTCCGAAAGGGGAATGCCTAATTTTTCAAAGGTTTCGATTAAAGTGGGGTCAACTTCTTCAAGACTGTTGAGTTTTTCTTTTTTCTGTTTGGGTGCAGAGTAGTAGATAATATTTTGATAATCAATGGCAGGATAGGAAACGTGCGGCCAACTGGGTTCGGTCATCTTTTGCCATTGATGGTAGGCCCGGAGACGAAAATCGAGCATGAATTCCGGTTCCTTTTTTTTCGCCGAAATTAGGCGAATAATCTCCTCATTCAAACCGCGAGGGATGGTTTCCGATTCGATATCGGTGATGAAACCGTACTTGTAGGGTTGGTTAACGAGGTTTTTAACGGTGGTTGCACTCATGGGGGTTAGTGTTCTCTCTACGCGGTAGGCAGGGGAGGCAGTTAAACAACTTTCTTGTTGTTTAAATTGATTATATAATAGATTAACAACAAAGCTGTTGTCAAAGTCACGGAAAATTTGAGAGGATGCTGGTAAACCTCTGTTATTCAGGTTACTCTGGAAGGGTAATTGGCCGCTCCTTGACCCTCAGCAATTGTACGCTAAAGCCTCTGTTTTTGGTATCATGACCACGACTCAACCCGCCTCGACGAAAGACGATATTCTACAATATTTGCTCAAAAACGGTCAATCTACCGCCCAAGACTTGGCTGAAGAGTTAAGTATTAGTCCGCAAGCGACGCGCCGCCATCTTAAGGATTTGGAGGGGGAAGGACTGATCGAATATTTTGCGGTACAAAATAAGATAGGACGGCCTCAGCACATTTATCGTCTCAGTCGTCAAGGTCGTAGCCGTTTTCCCCATAATTACGATAATTTCGCCGTTTCTTTCCTCAATACTCTCGTGGAGACGGTGGGAGAGCAACAGGTGGGGGAAATTCTCAAAAAACAGTGGCAACGCAAAGCGGCAGAATATCAATTACGCCTCGGTAAGGGGTCTTTAGGGGAAAGAATGAGAAAATTGCTAGAAATTCGCCAAGAGGAGGGTTATATGGCAGAATTAGTGGCACTGGAAGCAGAAAATAGTTATGTCCTGGCCGAGCATCATTGCGCTATTGCTGAGGTGGCTGGTTCCTATCCCAGTATCTGTGGCCATGAATTAGAAATGTTTGCCATGCTGCTGCCCGATTGTACGATCGAACGGACTCACTGGATCAATCAAGGTGAGCAACGATGTGGTTATCTAATTAAGTGCAAGGGTTGAAAGGGGGAGATTAGAGATTTTCATCGGGATTTATGCCCAATTCCCGCAGTTTAGCCGCTAATTTTGCGGATTTCTGCCTTTCGTGTTCAACTTGGGTTTCTGCCTGTTGTGCCGCTTCTGCGGGAGTGGGTACTAATTCGCCTTCGGGGGTAAAATAGCGCAATTTATTGGCGAATAAACCCAAATATAAGCCTAATTGTTGACTCCAGAGCCGTCCCTGAGCATTGGGGGTAATCGGTTGATATTGACCGCTAATTAGAGTAAATCCTTCAAATTCTAAGCTTTCTGGGTCAAACCAAAAATAATCGGGAGTGCGAAATATATCTTGATAAATTTGTTTTTTCTCCTCTCGGTCAACTTTGGCGGTACTATCGGAGAGAATTTCGATAATTAAATTGGGATATTTGCCCTCTTCTTGCCAAACTACCCAACTTCTGCGGTTAGGATTGGGATTTGTCCCCAAAACCACGAAAAAATCAGGACCACGGCAGAATTCTGACTTTTTCTGGTTGGGACTGTAATAAATGGTTAAATTGCCGGCGGTAAAATAATCTTCTCGCTCGCGCCACCACCATTCTAAACACTGAATTAATAAAATAATTTGTTGTAGATTTAGGTTACTTTCCCAGGGTGGTTCATCACTCCAAAATTCGCCTTCTGGGAAGATTATCTCAGGGTTGACATGGGACTCGACTAGGGGTAAGCTTTCAGCGATAGTCATGGTTTGTCCAACAGAGATAGGTTGATAATTAGGGTCTGCTGAAAAAGTTTTTCCTGGGGGTAGGAGTCAGGAGTTAGGAGTCAGGAGTCAGTAGCCGGTCGTTTCAGGCTTTGTTGCCCTTGTTTTTTGTACCAAGCGATGTACCACAAGAAGGATAATGCAAGGTTTTTGAAAGTCCCAATCCTATTTTCGCAGCATGAACATCGGACTTTAACAGGTCAAAAGCC
>NZ_JBHFLL010000001.1:0-10746 GCF_041928595.1 Microcystis sp. BLCC-F209 | reverse complement strand
ATTCTTGGGCTGCCCATTTCTCCATTTTTTTGCTTACCTCCACCTTAATTCCTTCTTTCAAAACTATACCTATCAATCGTTTCCCCTTTTTTTAAGTTTCTTCTCTTTTTGTTAAGAAAGATCTGACTAATGGATAGCTTATCAAGGGGGGCAGGGGGGATCGAATCTAAAATCCATTTTTAATTTAATTATAACCAGCTACTTATCAAATTTAGATGCACAACAGCTTCATAAGTTTGGGGTTTAACAGAGGGCGATTTAGGGTAAAATAAAAGCAAGTTAGCAAGATTAGGCGAGGGAGTAAATCATGGATTATGATGTAGTAATTATTGGGGGTGGACCAGCGGGAGGTCACTGTGGTAGATTATTAAGTGAAAAAGGTTATCGTGTTCTTTTGGTGGAACAACATTCTAGTTGGCAAGATAATAACTTTTCTAGTGCCGCTTCTCCTCTAGAAATTTTAGAACAATTCAATCTCCCCGAAACCGTAGTGGCTAGGTTTTGGAAAAATATCGAAATTATCTCCACTAGCATACATCATTTTTGGTCATCAACGCAACCTTTAGGAGTAGTTTTTGATTTTGCCAAATTGCGAGAGTTTTTAGCGGCGGAAGTGCTGCGTTGGGGTGGAGAAGTTCGTTTAGGTTGTCGTTATCTGAAATATGAACAGATGGAGGATCAGCTAACTGTTTTCTTGAAATCAAAAGGCAAGGAAATCGAGACAGTTACTACTCGTTTATTGGTTGATGCCACGGGATATGCTAGAGCAGTTATGTATAAACATAGACGAGAAAAACCTAATTTTTTAAAAGCAGTTGGTATTGAATATTTAATTGCTGTGCCAGAAGGAGAATATCAAAAATATCAAGATAATTTAGTGTTTTTTCTCGGTCATAAATGGAGTCCTAAAGGTTATGGCTGGATTTTTCCTATGGATAATCAGCAATTAAAAATAGGAGCGGCTTGGTTAGAGGGAGAACATCCTTATATTTCTCAAGTTAAGCCTTTAAAAAGTTATATTACACAAATTATTCAAACCTACATTAATCTCTCTAAATATGATATAATCGACATCCATGGTTCTATTTTAGAATATTCGCTCAATCTGCAAGATATTTATTATCAAGAACCGAATATTATAGCGATTGGTGATGCGGTTTCTACGGTTAACTTTTTAGGAGGGGAAGGTATTCGCCATGCTATGAAAGGAGCCGAAATTGCTTGTCAATACATGGAGGAATATTTACAGGGAAAATCGAGCAGTTTTGGACTTTATCAACAGCGGATGCAAGAATATTTTCAACCAAAATGGAATTTATCCGATCGCCTCAGTCGCAAAGTTTATTTAGAATATAGTGATGCGCGTATAGATCAAGGAGTATCCTATCTCAAGTATCTTTCCACCCAGGATATAATCGACGTTTTATTTTACTACAAATTTGAAAAATACACAAAAGGGTTAGGAGGATTTCTGCTGGGTAAATTACGTCAATGGTGGCGCAGAATTTTCCCTAGTCAAAACCCCGGGTAAATAAGCTAGGATAAAGCTAAGGAAACAATATTGGTAAAGACCGTGAGTAAGTTTATTCGCTACAGTACAATGATCACTCTGCTGGGCATTTTAGCAGCCTGTAGTGGCAATCCTGCCCTAGAAAATCGTCTGGCTGCCGATCCTAATCTACAAACAAATCCCATACCAGAAAACTCTCCTAATAACCAGCAATTACCCGCAAATTTTCCCGCAGAAATTCCTCGATATAGTCAATCAGAATTATTATCCGTGCAGACAAATCTTGATAATACCAGTGGGCAAACCCGTTGGCAATCCACCGATCCCAGCAATGCGATCGAGGCTTTTTATCAACAGGAATTAGTTAATAATAATTGGGAAATTATTACTCCCTTTTCTGGGGAGGGAGTCAATAGTACCCTAACGGCCCGTCGAGATAATTTAGAATTAACTATCACCATAACTGCCACTTCTCCCAATACGGAATATAGCCTCGATTATCGTCCAACGGGAACCCCGATTGCTTCCCCTAGTCCCTCCCCTATTTCTTCCCCTTTACCCAATCTTAATCCCACCAGTTTTAACGATCTCGAATCCTTACCTAATCCCTTAAAAAGCCACATTCAAGACTTAGCTAGATTAGGAGTATTAACAGGTAATAACAATCAGTTTAACCCTAATGATACAATAACGCGCCGAGAATTTGCTCGCTGGTTGTTACAGGCTAATAATGCCATTTATGCCAATGTAGCGGGTAAACAAATCCGTTTAGCTACTCCCAATAGTTCCCCAGCTTTTAGTGATGTTAAAAATAACGATACCGATTATATTTATATTCAAGGATTAGCGGAAGCGGGGTTAATTCCCTCTCCCTTAACGGGAGATAGTAGCTCCCTTTTATTCCGTCCCAATGCTCCTTTAACCCGGGAAGATTTAATTGCTTGGAAAGTGCCATTAGATATTAGAAAAGCTTTACCGAGCGCCAATCTTGATACGATTAAAAATACTTGGGGTTTTCAGGATACTAATAAAATTAACCCGCAGCTGGTGCGCGCTCTTTATGCCGATTTTCAAAATGCCGAACAAGCTAATATTCGGCGAGTTTTTGGTTTTACTACCCTATTTCAGCCAAAAAGACCAGTAACTCGCGCTGAAGCTGCCGCTACTTTATGGTATTTTGGTTTTCAGGGTGATGGTGTTTCCGCTGCCGATGCTTTGCAGGGTCAAGATACGCAACAGAGTGGGGTTAATTGAAATTTGTCCATAAAACCTAAGGGTGTGTTAGGAAAATACAGACACTCTTTTTTACATTTCTTCATATCTATTCAGAAAAATTAACAAAGGATTCTTGACCCTGCAGCTAGGGTAATATTTTATGCTAAAGATAGAACTGTGCTGCGGGGGATTTTGTTGCTGACTTCCGCTGCTATTAACATTATGACCCATCAAACTCTCAAACTCGTCGGGATGAGTTGCGCTGGTTGTGCTAATTCGATCGAGCGGATAATTAAATCTATCCCTGGAGTGATTCGATGTCAAGTTAATTTTGGCATGGAACAGGTGGAGGTGGACTATGATCCCAAGCGTACCGATCTTAACACTATTCAAGCAAAAGTTAGGGATGCCGGTTTCCAAGCTACACCGATAACGGAAATTAATCTCGAATCCAGGCCAGAAAAAGAACTTCTCCCTAAACTATCGATCGCTATTGTTATTAGCATTATACTTTTTATCGGTTCTTTACCGATGATGACGGGTTTATCTCTATCTTTTATTCCCCACTGGTTACACGCTCCCTTATTACAATTAATTCTCGCTACTCCCGTCCAATTTTGGTGTGGTCAAAGTTTTTATAAAAATGCTTGGAAAGCCTTTAAAAATCGCACCGCAACCATGGACACTTTAGTAGTTTTGGGAACCAGTGCCGCCTATTTTTATTCCCTGTTTTTAACCTTCGGGAGCGATTTTATTGAAAAACAGGGGTTTAATTACCATGTCTATTACGAAGCATCAGCTATCGTAATTACTCTGATTTTACTCGGTCGTTTCCTCGAAAAACGTGCCAGAAAAGAAACGGCCGCCGCTATTAAACAATTAATGGGATTACAGGCAAAAACTGCTAGGGTAATTAGGGAAGAACAGACGCTAGATATACCAATAGAAGAGGTGAAGGTAGGAGATATAATTTTAGTGCGTCCGGGAGAAAAAATTCCCGTCGATGGCATAATTATACAAGGCAGTTCTAGCATTGATGAATCGATGGTGACAGGGGAAAGTTTACCCGTGCGAAAAACCGTCAATCAACAGGTAATCGGTGCGACAATTAATAAAACTGGTAGCCTACAAATGCAAGCGTTACGAGTGGGAAAAGATACGGTTTTAGCTCAGATTGTCCGATTAGTGCAAACCGCACAAGCATCAAAAGCACCTATACAAAGATTAGTCGATCGAGTGACCGCTTATTTTGTGCCGGTGGTGATGATTATTGCGGTAATAACTTTCCTATTTTGGATTCTCCGCACGGGTAATCTCACCCTCGCTTTGATTACAATGGTGGAAGTCTTAATTATCGCTTGTCCCTGTGCGCTAGGATTAGCTACACCTACCTCGATTATGGTGGGAACAGGACAGGCAGCAAAACAGGGAATTTTAATTAAAAATGCCGAAAGTTTAGAATTAGCCCAGGGTATTACTACTATTGTTCTCGATAAAACGGGAACTCTCACCCAGGGGAAACCAACGGTGACGGACTTCTTGACTCGCGAAGGGGTGAGGGATGGACGGGAATTATCGCTGCTGCAGTTAGTCGTATCGGTGGAGAATCATTCTGAACACCCGCTAGGAGAAGCAATAGTTAGATATGGGCAGTTAAACCAGATTAAAACCTTAGAAGTAACCGAATTTGACTCAATAACTGGGTCAGGAGTGCAGGGAAAAGTCGGGTCGGATTTAGTGCAAATCGGTACACAACAATGGTTAGAAAGTCAAGGGATCGAAACAAAAGTTCTTAAAAAAGTCGCCCACGATTGGGAATGGCAGAAAAAAACCGTGGCTTGGATAGCGGTTAACGGGCGTTTAGAGGGGGTGATCGCCATTTCCGACGTTTTAAAACCTTTTTCTTCTTCAGTGGTCGCCAAGCTCAAAAAAATGGGCTTAGAGGTGATGATGATGACGGGGGACAACCTCGAAACCGCAGAGGCGATCGCCAGCGAGTTGGGTATCCGGCGCTTTTTTGCCGCACTCCGTCCCGAACAAAAAGCCGAAAAAATCGAATATTTGCAAAAAAAAGGGAAAATAGTCGCCATGGTTGGAGATGGCATCAATGATGCGATCGCATTGGCGCAAGCGGACTTAGGTATTGCCATTGGCACGGGGACCGATGTAGCGATCGCCGCCAGCGATATAACCTTAATTTCGGGAGATTTACAGGGAATTGTGAGCGCTATTGAGTTAAGTCGGGCAACAATGCGAAATATCAAAGAAAATCTCTTTTTTGCTTTTATTTATAACTTGATTGCCATTCCCATCGCTGCCGGAGTCCTCTATCCTTTTCTGCTCAATCCGATTATTGCCGGCGCTGCCATGGCTTTAAGTTCCCTTTCCGTGGTGACGAATGCCTTGCGATTGCGTCGAGTTCATCCCAGGGTGGGGAGCAGGGTGTAGGGTGTGGGGTGTAGGGTGTGGGGTGTGGGGAGCTTTTTCAGTAAAAAGGCAGCTCCGAGCTTATCGCTTAATACTATTGACTGATAACTTACCCACTGATAACTGATAACTGATAACTGATAACTGATGCAAGGCTGACGGCTAATATTGATATCGATCGCGATTTAGGACTAGGGTGGCATTTTTAGCGACAAAATCGATAATTTTTTTGGCCACATCCACACCGGTGGCCGCTTCTATTCCTTCTAAACCGGGAGAGGAATTGACCTCGATAACCACAGGCCCGTGATTAGACCGTAATAAGTCCACACCAGCAACCCGTAAACCCATGGCTTTAGTGGCCCGTATGGCCGTACTGCGTTCCTCCGGGGTTAATTTTATCTTTTCTGCTTTGCCACCGCGGTGAAGATTAGAACGAAAATCCCCCTCGGCCCCCTGTCGTTTCATCGAGGCTACCACTTTTCCATCGATGACAAAACAGCGCAGATCTGCCCCACTGGCCTCTTTAATATACTCTTGTACTAGAATATTAGCCTCTAATTGCCGAAAAGCTTCAATAACTGACTTGGCTGCTTGGTCTGTTTCCGCTAAGACTACCCCAATACCTTGGGTTCCTTCTAATAATTTAATCACGAGAGGGGTGCCGCCGACGGTTTCGATTAAACCATCGATATCTTCAATTGCGTGAGCAATTCCCGTCACCGGTAAACCTATCCCTTCCCTAGCGAGGATTTGCAGACAACGCAATTTATCCCGCGACCGGGAAATTGCTTGCGAGTCGTTGGCAGTAAAAACATTCATCACCTCGAATTGCCGGACGACTGCGGTTCCATAGAAGGTTTTTGAGGCACCAATGCGGGGAATAATTGCGTCGAAACTCTCCAAGGGTTGACCGTTATAGACAACCGTGGGTTTATGGGAGGTGATGTTCATGTAACAGCGCAAATAATTGATCACTCGTACCTCATGGCCTTGGCCTTCTCCCGCCTCTTTCAGTCGCTTGGTGGAATAAAGAGAAGCATCTTGGGATAAAATAGCGATTTTCATAAATTTTCGCTTAAATATTGATTTTACAACTGAATAGCTCTCTATTCCCCCATATTGGCTTTTTTGGCCGGCAACTCATAAAATTTCTGCTCTCGATCGAAGTCCATCGATTATTATGGCACTGACAGTTCCCCTTGAACAGTTAGGTTAGGTGAAAAGTAAAAAAGATCAAGCTTAAGACTAGATTTGTTTTTGTCGTCAGGCTAAGTTTAAGTAGCTGGTTATAATTAAATTAAAAATGGATTTTGCCTTTAATCCCCCCTTAATAAGGTAGGGTTGATTCATGAATCAACCCTACCCTTGATAACGGGGGTGTCTGATAATTTTTAACGCCTACCTACTTATGACTTTACTAGCGAAATCTTTAGAGGAACTGACCGACTGGGTAAAAGACCAGGGACAACCTGCTTATCGGGGGAAACAATTACACCAATGGCTATACGAAAAAGGAGCGCATTCTTTGGCGGATATTTCCGTATTCCCCCAAGAATGGCGCAGCAAGCTGGCGGATTATCCTATCGGTCGTTCCCTGATACATTATCGCAGTGTAGCACCCGATCGCACTCGTAAATATCTGCTAAAACTGGCGGATGGTTTAATTATCGAAGCGGTGGGAATTCCCAGCGAAAAAAGATTAACAGTCTGTGTTTCTTCCCAAGTGGGTTGCCCGATGGCCTGTGATTTTTGTGCCACGGGAAAA
Source organism: Microcystis sp. BLCC-F209 (assembly GCF_041928595.1). Classification (NCBI taxonomy): domain Bacteria; kingdom Bacillati; phylum Cyanobacteriota; class Cyanophyceae; order Chroococcales; family Microcystaceae; genus Microcystis; species Microcystis sp. BLCC-F209. The sequence continues at coordinate 3,826 of NZ_JBHFLL010000001.1, read as the reverse complement.
GGGGGTTTTACTCGTAATTTAAAAGCTTATGAAATAGTTGACCAAGTGTTAACAGTACAGGAGGATTTTCAGCAGCGAGTTAGTCATGTGGTGTTTATGGGGATGGGGGAACCTTTATTAAATATCCCCGAAGTGGTGACAGCGATTCATTCCCTTAATCAAGATGTGGGTATCGGTCAGCGTTGTTTAACGATTTCTACCGTGGGATTACCCAATAAAATCAAGCAACTAGCGGAACATAATTTACAAGTAACTTTTGCTGTTAGTCTCCATGCTTCTAATCAACAAGTTCGAGCTAAATTAATCCCCAGTGCCGACCATTATCCCCTAAGTAATCTGATCCAAGACTGTCAGGAATACGTTCAAATCACGGGACGAAGGGTGACATTTGAATACATTCTTTTAGCGGGAGTGAATGATTTACCGGAACACGCAAGGGAATTAGTCAAACTGGTGAAAGGGTTTCAGTCTCACGTCAATTTAATCCCCTATAATCCCATTCAAGAGGTGGATTATCAACGGCCTGATGAAAAGAGAATTAAGGCTTTTAAAACTATTTTAGAACAGGAAAAAGTCGCCGTTACTGTCCGTTATTCGAGAGGTTTAGCGACCGATGCGGCCTGTGGACAATTGCGATCGAGCGTCATGGTACAATGAACGGCCGTAAATCAGCAATTAACTAGATTGCTAGTCTCCCCGCTAGGCTAAACTAGAGAACTATAACATCAATGTAGGAGCCATTTCGATGCAAAGTCTCTCTAGTGCCAAAGAAAATCGCCTTTTTGTCTATGAAGTCGTCGGTTTGAGTCAAAATGACAATACTGATAACCTAGATTATTCTATCCGTAAGAGTGGCAGTGTCTTTTTAACTGTTCCCTATAGCCGCATGAATCAAGAAATGCGTCGGATTACCCGTTTAGGCGCTCGCATCGTCAGCATTAAACCCTTAAACGCAGCTGCGGCCCAGTAGTTGAAAAAATAATTATCGGTAATATCTGTCCCCCGCTTTTGTCCTGATCAGGCAAACTAGGGGGATTTTTAGCATAAATGGGAAAAAGTAGCAGAAATCTTAATAAAAAGTAAAATGCTGCAAATGTAACAGATTTTAACCAGAGACTTAACCTATCCTATCCAAAAGGATAAAAGCGATGTCTGTGGTTTTTTTAAGATAACTCTCAATTAGGCCTAGGTGTAGTGTACCGATGGTAGGCTAAACTATGGAACGATTATCGTGACTTGAGTTGGGAGTTATATTTAATGTACAGTCCGAGTACACTAGCGGGAAACCGTTTCTTTGTTTACGAAGTGGTGGGTCTCAATCAAAACGACAATACTGACAGCTTGGATTATTCAATCCGTCAGAGTGGAAGCGTGTTTTTCACGGTTCCCTACAGTCGCATGAATCAAGAAATGCGTCGGATTACCCGTTTAGGTGGTCGTATCGTCAGCATCAAACCCTTAAATGGGATTGCCCCCGTAGCAACTGTTTCTAGTGCCTCCACACCACAGCCAATCGCTCAATCATCGCCCGTCACCGAACAGACCAAGAAAAAGGCCATGACCCAAGCGAAAGAAAAAACAGATATCCCCGTCAACATCTACCGTCCGAATCAACCCTTTATCGGCAAATGTATCGAGAATTATGCTCTCGTTGATGAGGGAGGTATCGGCATCGTACAACACGTCACTTTTGACCTTTCTGGGAGCGATTTACGCTATTTAGAAGGGCAAAGTATCGGTATTATCCCCCCGGGTACCGATGCTAATGGCAAACCTCATAAATTGAGACTCTATTCGATCGCCTCCACCCGTCATGGTGATAAATTAGACGATAAAACCGTATCCCTCTGCGTGCGTCAATTGGAATACCAACACCCAGAAACCAAGGAAACCGTTTATGGGGTTTGTTCCACCCATCTCTGTAATATAGGGGTGGGGGACGATGTGGCTATTACTGGTCCGGTGGGTAAAGAAATGCTGCTACCCAGTGATGAAGATGCCACCATCATTATGATGGCCACCGGGACGGGAATCGCTCCCTTCCGGGCTTTCCTCTGGCGGATGTTCAAGGAACAACACGAAGATTATAAATTCAAAGGTCTAGCTTGGTTGATTTTCGGAGTTCCCAAAACGGCCAATATTCTCTACCAAGAAGAATTAGAGCAAATCGCGGCGGAATTCCCCGATAACTTCCGTCTCACCTATGCCATCAGCCGGGAACAGCAAAATCCCCAGGGCGGCAGAATGTATATTCAACACCGGGTAGCCGAACACGCTGACGAAATCTGGAATCTACTCCAAAGTCCCAAAACCCACGCTTATATGTGCGGACTGAAAGGGATGGAAGATGGTATCGACGATGCTATCAGTGGTGCTGCCGCTAAAAATGGCGCTGATTGGTCTGTCTATCAGAAACAACTGAAAAAAGAACATCGCTGGCACGTAGAAACCTACTAAACCAGAAAGGTTCTCTGAAAATTTTTGGGGGTGGGCATTGTCCACCCTTTTTTTCTTGGCTTCGGTTAAGATCAGTTTTTTAAAAGGCCTTTAACAAAGATGAAATTCTCTCGACGCTTTTTTCCCGTTTTCCTTGCTCTCTGCTTACTGTTTATTTTGCTGCCCCGGGCCTGGAGTTTTACTAATAGCCAAAAACAAATTCTGGCAGATTTAAAAACAGCCGAGATTATTTATCTGGGAGAAAGACACGATAGTCAAGCCGATCATCAGGCCCAATTAGCTATTATCAAGTATTTACAGGCTAATAATCCCCAAATAGCGATCGCTTTCGAGATGTTTCAACGTCCTTACCAAATCTATTTGGATCAGTATTTAGCCGGCAAAATTAGCGAAAATCAGTTAAGAGAAAAAAGTGAATACGACCAACGTTGGGGATTTGATTGGGAATTTTACGCCCCGATCCTGCGCTTGGCCAAGGCGAAAAAACTACCAGCGATCGCCCTAAATACACCCACGGAAATCACTAGAAAAGTGGCACAGGAGGGCTTAGAAAGCCTCTCCACCTCAGAAATGACCTACATTCCCCCTAAAAGCGAAATAAACCAGGATAACGAGGAGTACCGTCAACAGATCCTAGCCGTTTATCAGCAACACACGGGGGGCAAAAGTCAGGGATTCGATCGCTTTTTTCTGGCACAGGTTCTCTGGGATGAAACCATGGCCGATGCGATCGCTAAATTCTGGCAAGCTCATCCCGAATATCAGATCATCGTCCTAGCAGGAAAAGGTCATATTGCCTACGGTTACGGCATTCCCAGTCGAGTCCAAAGAAGATTAGGCGATCGCGTCATCCAGCGTTCGGTTTTCTTGGGAGACGCTCCCCAATCATCACCAGCAGAAACCAAAAAACCCGCCGATTATTTTTGGCAAGAGCAAAATTAAGCCAGTCGGAGGTTAGGAAACAAGGGATGATAAGCTAAGATGCCAGTCTTTAAATTTAGTAGATAATAAGTCTGAAAAACTGATTATTTATTTCCCCTTTTGCCTTTTGCCTTTTGCCTTTTGCCTCTCCTCTATGAGTAGCCTATACTCAACGGATTTAGTATAATAAGTAGGTAGGCACAATTATTTGTAGGATGGGTTAGCGGTAGCGTAACCCATGCGGGCGTTGGGTTTCATGCTTCAACCCAACCTACGTTCATTTTATATTTAATTCCACCCACCTACTTAGGACTTGCTGAATAATGGTAAAACCCTTTGAAAATAAGGCTTTTGACCTGTTAAAATCTGATGTTAGTGCAAGAAAATAGGATTGGGACATTCAAAAACCTTGCATTATTCTCCTCGTAGTACATAAACTGGTACAAAA